>NZ_JBXWSK010000007.1:0-82566 GCF_059613385.1 Ruegeria sp. BHSA162 | reverse complement strand
GTTGCCAATCTTGGGTCTTTGGTGATTTTTTGTTGCCGGGCCGATGCATAGTGAGGGCAACATGTTGGACAATCTTCCACGCGGAACGATCTGTATCGAAGACATCGAAATGGGCATGACCCGCTACCTGCGCAAAGTGGTGACGGACGAAGACATCGAGATGTTCGCCCAGGTCTCGACCGACCGGAACCCGGTGCATCTGGATGACGACTATGCCCGCGATACGATTTTCGAGGGGCGCATCGCCCACGGGATGCTGACAGCTGGTCTGATCTCGGCCGTGATCGGTGAACAGCTTCCGGGCCATGGTACCGTCTACATGGGCCAGTCGCTCAAATTCCTTGCACCGGTCCGCCCCGGCGACATGGTCTATGCCGAAGTCAAGGTGATCGACATCGACTTCGCCAAGCGCCGGGTCAAGCTGGATTGCCATTGCGCAGTAGACGGCAAGAAGGTTCTGGTTGGCGAGGCGATGGTTTTGGCTCCATCACGGAAATTCGACTGACGGCAGGTTTTGACGCCCTGCTGGGCGCTGGTCTGGAACTGCCGCTTGAACCCGGCGGACAGTCCCGCTAGGCAAGCCCCATGCAGATCATCCGGGATTTCCAGTTTGTAGACCCAGAAGACCGCGGCGCCAGCGTTGCGATCGGGAATTTCGACGGCGTTCATATTGGCCACCAGTCGGTGATAGATCTGGCCCGGAAGGCATGCCCCGATGCGCCCTTGGGCGTTCTGACCTTCGAGCCGCACCCGCGCGAATATTTCGCCCCGGACGCGCCGCCCTTTCGTCTGATGCGGGGCAATGCGCGCGCGCACCGGCTGGAGAAGTTGGGCGTACAGAAACTCTACGAACTGCCGTTCAACGCCGCGCTCGCCGGGCTGACGCCCGAGGAATTCGCCCGCAACGTGATCTGCCAAGGCTTGGGTCTGGCCCATGTGGTGATCGGGGCCGATTTCTGTTTCGGCAAAGGCCGCAGCGGCACGGCGCAGGACATGGCACAGTTTGGCCAGCAGATGGGGTTCGGCGTCACCATCGCCCCGTTGATGGAGCAATCCGATCACGTGGTCTCGTCCACCGCGATCCGGCAAGCCCTGAGCGACGGCCGCCCGCGGGACGCGGCGGCCATGCTGGGCCACTGGCACCGGATCGAAGGCGAGGTTATCGGCGGCGAACAGCGCGGCCGCGAATTGGGCTTTCCCACGGCCAATATGTCGATCGAAGGAATCCACCCCCCAAAATTCGGCGTCTACGCGGTTCTGGTCGACGTGCTGGATGGCCCACATGCCGGCAGCTATCACGGTGCGGCCTCGGTCGGGGTGCGGCCGATGTTCCATGGCGAGGTGCCGAATATCGAAACCTTCCTGTTCGACTTCTCCGGCGATCTTTATGGGGCGACCCTCTCGGTGGGTCTGGTCGAATTCCTGCGCCCCGAGATGACCTTTGACGGCCTCGATGCTCTGATCGCCCAGATGACCGAAGACTGCGATCGCGCGCGCAAGATCCTGGCCGCGACATGAGCAAGGATCCGATCGACCGCGCCGGGCTGGCCCCGCGTTTCTGGGAGCGCAAACCCCTGCAGAAGATGAACCCGCGCGAATGGGAAGCCCTGTGCGACGGCTGCGGCAAATGCTGTCTGAACAAGCTTGAAGACGAGGACAGTGGCGAGGTTGCCCTGACCCGTGTCGCCTGCCGGCTGCTGGATGACGCGACGTGCCGATGCACCCAGTATGACATCCGCCACCAGTTCGTACCGGAATGCATCGTCATGCGCCCGGACAACATTCACGAACACGCCTACTGGTTGCCTCAGACCTGCGCCTACCGCCTGTTGTGGGAGGGCAAGCCCCTTTACGATTGGCACCCGTTGCTGTCAGGGTCGCCCGACAGCGTCCACGCCGCCGGCGTTTCGGTTCAAGGGCTTACCGTGTCCGAATTCGAGACGCCCGAGGAAGAGTGGGAAGACTACATTATCGAGGAGCCAACCTGATGCATTTCGCCTCTGACAATTCCGGGCCCGTCCACCCCGAGGTTCTGACCGCGCTGGCCGAGGCCAATCAGGGCTATCAGATGGCCTATGGCGCCGATGACCTGATGAACGAAGTGCGCGACCGGATCCGGGGCATCTTCGAGGCGCCCGGGGCGGCGGTCTATCTGGTGGCGACCGGAACGGCGGCAAACTCGCTGGCTCTGGCGACCCTGTCGCAGCCGTGGGAGACCGTATTCTGCTCGCCCGTCGCGCATATTCATGAGGACGAGTGCAACGCGCCCGAATTCTACACCGGCGCCAAGCTGACGCTGGTTCCGGGCGGCGACAAGATGCAGCCGGATGCACTGCGCCGCACCATCGCCGCCGAAGAGACACGCGGCGTGCATGGGCCCCAACGCGGTCCGGTGTCGATCACGCAGGTGACCGAGCGGGGCTCGGTCTATTCGCTGACCGAACTGCGGGCCCTGTGCGGGGTCGCCAAGGAGTTCGGCCTGCCCGTCCACATGGATGGCGCGCGGTTCACCAATGCGCTGGTGGCGCTGAATTGTTCCCCGGCCGAGATGACGTGGAAGGCGGGCGTGGATGCGGTAAGCTTTGGCGGCACCAAGAACGGGCTGATGGGGGTCGAAGCGGTGATCTTCTTCGACGAAAGCAAGGCCTGGGAGTTCGAGTTGCGCCGCAAGCGCGGGGCGCATCTGTTTTCCAAGCACCGGTATCTGTCGGCCCAGATGGCGGCCTATCTGCGCGATGATCTGTGGCTGCGCTCGGCCCGTAAGGCCAACGCCAATTGCGCGCGTCTGGCCGATGGGCTGCGGGCTGCGGGTGCGCAGTTCCTGCATGAACCCCAAGCCAACATCATCTTTGCCAGCTTTCCCCGCAGCCTGCATAGGCGCCTACACGCGGCCGGTGCCGTCTATCACCTGTGGGGCGACCCGCTGGACGGCCCGGACGAGGACGAGATGCTGGCCTGCCGGTTCGTCTGCGACTGGTCGACACCGACCGAGGAAATCGACCGGTTTCTGGCGCTGCTCTAGGCGCGCCAGAACGCGTCGATCTGCGTGGCGGTTTCGCCGGGGTGCGAGACGGGCAGCATGTGCCCTGCCCCCTCGACAACGCCCTGCCGCGCGTCGGCCAAGCGGGCGCGCAGCCCGGCATTGACCACGGCCATGATCGGGTGCGAGGCCGATCCATGCAGCAGCAGGATCGGCATTTCGGCCCGCGCCATGGCCTGCGGGGCCAGCAGGCCGGTGGTGTCGCGGAACAGCGGCCCCTCGACCGCGCCGACCACTCCGACGCCCCGGATCATCGCATTTCGGGCTCGCTCGGGCAGGTCCGGCCAGCGCGGGCTGCGGTCGGTCGTGCCCCACATGCGGTTAAACAGACGGGCGGCCCGGGGCGCGTCGCCTTCGGCAAGGGCAGTCTTGTATGGCTGGGATTCGGCCGCGTGCTGCGCCGCAAGCGCTGGCGCGTCCTGGTGAGCGACCGCAAAGAACACCGGCTCGATCAGAACGGCGCTGCGCACAAGGTCCGGGTATTCGATGGCCAGCCGCAGGGCAACCATTGCGCCGAAACTATGCCCGATCACGTCCATCGGTTCGCTCAACTGCGCCCGAGACAGGGCGGTGGTGAGGTCAAAAAAATCTCCCTGCCCGTCCCAATCCGGGCTGCGTCCGTGCGACAGCATGTCGGGTGCAGTCAGTGTCGCCTGGCCGTCCAAGGCGGCC
Organism: Ruegeria sp. BHSA162; assembly: GCF_059613385.1. NCBI lineage: Bacteria > Pseudomonadati > Pseudomonadota > Alphaproteobacteria > Rhodobacterales > Roseobacteraceae > Ruegeria > Ruegeria sp. BHSA162. The sequence continues at coordinate 78,854 of NZ_JBXWSK010000007.1, read as the reverse complement.
GCCAGACCGGACCACGCACCGGAATGCGCAATCGTGCAATGCAGCGCCAGCACCTTTCGGGCACCCGCCCCAAGAGTGCGAACGTGTACGGGCGGCAGCACGGCCTTGGCCACGGTCATGCTTTGAGCGTGGCCAGATGCTCGTCCAGATCCTCAAGCCGGTCCTGCCCCCAGAACCTTTGGTCGTCTTGCGTGATGTAGAAAGGCGCGCCGAACACGCCGCGGTCCACCGCCTCTTCGAGGTTTGCCGCATAGGTCTCGGCCCCGACCAGCAGTCCGCTGTCGGCCAGCGCCGGATCAAAGCCCGCCCCGGCCAGACAGTCGCGGATCACGTCGTCCTGCGCGATGTCCTTGTCCTCGGCCCAGCAGGCGCGCAGAAAGGAATGGCACAGTTTTCCCACATCACCCGACCCATCCTGAATGGCCGCGATGATGGCGTATGAGGACGGCGCCGCGTTGGTCGGCCAATGTGCAGGTTGCAGGTTGAACGGCAGGCCCGTCTTCTTGGCCTGACGCACCAGTTCCTGCGCCCGATATTCGATGCGCGACGGGTGGCGGTCTTTGGGGGGCACGCCGCCGGTGCGCCCGAACAGCGCAATGATGTCGACCGGCTTGTAGGCGATGGTTGCGCCGTGCTTGGCCGCGATCTCCTCCAGCCGCAGCCCGGCGAGGTAGGAATAGGGCGACAGTGTCGCAAAAAAGTAGTCAATGTCGGCCATGTGCACTTTCTCCACCCAGTTATCTTTGCGGAACCGTAAGGCCATGCTAAGCGGTGTCAACATCACGAATCTGTCACATTGCCACTGCTGCCCGGGGACCTCAGCCGATGCCGACACATCACGAACCCAAGCTTATTGCTGGGAACGCAAACCTTCCGCTTGCCGAAACCATCGCGCGCCGCATGAGCCTGCACCGCGGCGTCAACCAGCGTCTGGTCGATGCGCGGGTCGAACGGTTCAACGATGGCGAGATCTTTGTCGAGGTTTTCGAGAACGTCCGGGGCGAGGACATGTTCATCATCCAGCCCACCTCGAACCCGGCCAATGACAACCTGATGGAGCTACTGATCATCGCCGATGCGCTGCGCCGATCGTCGGCGGCGCGGATCACCGCGGTTATCCCCTATTTCGGATATGCCCGCCAGGATCGCCGCACCAAGGCGCGCACCCCGATCAGCGCCAAGCTTGTGGCCAACATGCTGACCGGTGCCGGGATCGAACGCATCCTGACGATGGACCTGCATGCGGCACAGATCCAAGGGTTTTTCGACATGCCGGTCGACAACCTGTATGCCTCTCCGATCTTTGCGCTGGACGTCAAGGACCAGTTCCGCGACCAGATGGACGATCTGATGGTGGTTTCGCCGGACGTCGGCGGTGTGGCTCGTGCCCGCGAGCTGGCCAAGCGGATCAGCGCTCCTCTGTCGATCGTCGACAAACGGCGTGAAAAAGCCGGGGAAGTGGCCGAGATGACCGTGATCGGCGACGTGAAGGACAAGATCTGCCTGATCGTCGACGACATATGCGACACGGCCGGTACGCTGTGCAAGGCGGCGCAGGTGCTGATAGACAACGGCGCACGCGAGGTTCACTCGTACATCACCCATGGCGTCATGAGCGGCCCGGCTGTTGAACGCGTCTCGAACTCGGTGATGAAATCGCTTGTTTTGACCGACACGATCATGCCGACCGAAGACATCAAGAAGGCCAAGAATATCCGCACGGTGCCGACGGCCCCGATCTTCACACAGGCCATTCTGAACATCTGGCAGGGCACATCAGTGTCGTCGCTGTTCGAAGACAAGACCCTGATCCCGATCTACGAATCCCTGTACCACACAGACTGAAGAAACCGGAAAGCCATTCCCATGACCGCCAACAAACGTCTGGTTCTTTCCAGCGATCACGCTGCCATCGACCTGCGCAAGGAAGTTGCCGCTTTTGCAGCGGCACAAGGCTGGGACGTTCTGGATCTCGGCCCTGACAGCCCCGAAAGCACCGATTACCCCAAGCACGGCAAAGCCGCCGCCGAGGCCGTCGTCTCGGGCGAGTGCCAATTGGGCATTGTCCTGTGCGGCACGGGGCAAGGTATCATGATGGCTGCAAACAAGGTTCCCGGCATCCGCTGCGGCGTCTGTTCGGATACGTTCTCTGCTCGCATGATCCGCCAGCACAATGACGCCAACATGCTGTCGATCGGCGCGCGTGTTGTTGGCACTGGATTGGCGCTGGATATTGTCGATGCCTTTCTGAGCACCGAATTCGAAGGCGGCCGGCACGCGAAACGCGTGGCAATGATCGAATCCTAAGTCATTACAGATGGCCCGCTGGGAACGGCGGGTCAGGAGATGTCCCAGTCGTCCTCGTGGGCAACTTCCCCGATCGCGGTCCATGCCACGCGGATCCGGGCGATACGGGTGTCCGACCACGTCCGGAACACCGCATCAAAGCCCGTGGTTGTAACATTTTCGGACAGCAGCTCGGCGCGCAAGGCCGATGAGGTATCGACATCCCACAAGGACACTCCAATCTGCACGACGGGCGGGGTGCGGAAGGGTTGGCTGAAGGTGACGGGCCGGCGTCGTTCCCGCGGCCCCTCGCCCGTCCACATGTCTCCGCCATCTGCGAATTCCGAGAACAGAACCTCTTCACCTCGGTCAATTCCGATGGGGTGGGTCAAGAATTTCTTCATTGCGCATCAATTCCTATGAATTTCCGCAAATTATCCTGACCTTTCGGCGAAATCACGACAAAAAAACGGCCCCGCAGCAGCAGGGCCGTTTCCAATTCTGACGGTGCATCAGCCGTTACAGGCTCATATGCGTTCCCAGCGCTTCCATGTCGGCCAGCAGCTTGGCTGCCTCGTCGACAATGGTCTGTTCGCCGTTTTCCTTCGCCGCCTCGTGCGAGGCGCGAGCCTCGGCAATCAGCTCGTCCAGATGCGTGCGGGTCACTTCGTCAACCGGGATGGCCTTTTCGGCCAGCACCGACAGAGCATCGCCGTTGATCTGGGCAAACCCGCCGGTGACCAGGTATTCGCTGGTCCCTTCGGGCGCTTCGACCTTCAGGATGCCCGGACGCAGCGTGGTAATGGTGGGGGCATGATCGGGCATCGCCGTCATGTCCCCGTCCGCACCGGGAATCTGGACCGCGCTGGCCTGAAGCGAAGCAAGGCTCCGCTCCGGGCTGACGAGGTCGAATTGCATCGTGTTTGCCATCGGGGATACTCCTTAGGCAGCAGCTGCGGCCATCTTCTCGGCTTTGGCGATCACTTCGTCGATGCCACCAACCATCAGGAAGGCCGCTTCGGGCAGATGGTCGAATTCGCCGGCCACGACACGCTCGAACGAGTCGATGGTGACTTCCAGCGGAACCTGCACACCCGGCGAACCGGTGAAGACTTCGGCCACGTCGAACGGCTGCGACAGGAAGCGCTCGATCTTGCGGGCGCGGGCCACGGTCAACTTGTCCTCTTCCGACAGTTCGTCCATGCCGAGGATGGCGATGATGTCCTGCAGCGACTTGTAGCGCTGGAGAATCTGCTGAACGTCGGTCGCAACCTTGTAGTGACGCTCGCCGACGATGGCCGGGTCAAGCAGGCGCGAGGTCGAGTCGAGCGGGTCCACGGCCGGGTAGATACCCTTTTCCGAGATCGCACGGTTCAGAACGGTGGTCGCGTCGAGGTGCGCGAACGAGGTTGCCGGCGCGGGGTCGGTCAGGTCGTCCGCAGGCACGTAGATCGCCTGCACCGAGGTGATCGAGCCCTTCTTGGTCGAAGTGATGCGTTCCTGCAGGGCGCCCATGTCGGTGGCCAGCGTCGGCTGGTAGCCCACCGCCGAAGGAATACGACCCAGCAGAGCCGACACCTCGGAGCCCGCCTGCGTGAAGCGGAAGATGTTGTCGACGAAGAACAGAACGTCGGTACCGGACTGGTCGCGGAACTGCTCGGCCAGGGTCAGGCCGGTCAGAGCAACACGGGCACGCGCCCCCGGAGGCTCGTTCATCTGGCCGTAGACCAGGGCCACCTGGCTTTCCGACAGGTTGTCGGGCTTGATGACGTTCGATTCGATCATCTCGTGGTACAGGTCGTTGCCTTCACGGGTCCGTTCACCGACACCTGCGAACACCGAGAAGCCCGAGTGCACTTTTGCGATGTTGTTGATCAGTTCCATGATCAGAACGGTCTTGCCCACACCGGCACCGCCGAACAGGCCGATCTTGCCGCCTTTGGCGTAGGGCGCCAGCAGGTCGACAACCTTGATGCCGGTGACCAGAACTTCCGACTCGGTCGATTGTTCGTCGAAGGTCGGCGCGGGCTGGTGGATCGCGCGGGCCTCAGACGCTTCAACCGGACCTTTTTCGTCGATCGGTTCACCGACCACGTTCAGGATGCGGCCCAGGGTGGCGTTGCCAACCGGAACCGAGATCGGTGCGCCGGTGTCAGTCACGGCTTCGCCGCGGACCAGACCTTCGGTCGCGTCCATCGCGATGGTACGGACGGTGTTTTCACCCAGGTGCTGAGCAACTTCCAACACCAGGCGCTTGCCATTGTTGGTAGTTTCCAGCGCGTTCAGAATTTCAGGCAGCTGATCTTCGAAGTGCACGTCGACGACGGCCCCGATGATCTGTGTGACTTTGCCTTTTGCATTCGCCATGTTTCGTCTCCGGTTTTCTTACAGCGCTTCGGCGCCGGAAATAATTTCAATCAGCTCGTTGGTGATCACGGCCTGACGCGAGCGGTTGAACTGGATCGTCAGCTTGTCGATCATCTCGCCCGCATTGCGTGTCGCGTTGTCCATCGCGGACATCCGTGCACCCTGTTCAGACGCACCGTTTTCGAGCAGAGCCGAGAAGATCGCTGTCGCGACCCCCTTGGGCAGCAGGTCGGCCAGGATGGCCTCTTCGCTGGGCTCGTAGTCGAAGATGGCACCGCTGTCGTCACCCGTCGCTTCGTCTTCGAACGAGGCGGGGATGACCTGCTGTGCCGTCGGAATCTGGGTCACAACGTTGACGAACTTCGAGTAGAAGATCGTGGCAACATCGAACTCACCCCCGTCAAAGCGGGACAGGATGTCCTTCGCGATGTCCTGCGCGTTGGTGTAACCAATGCGTTTTACTTCGCTCAGGTCGACATGACCGACGAACAGATCGCCCAGATCACGCTTGAGCGCGTCGCGGCCTTTCTTGCCGACGGTCAGAACCTTGACCGTCTTGCCTTTGAGGCGCAGCTCTTCCGCCTTCTGGCGGGCCAGCTTGGCGATGTTCGAGTTGAAGCCGCCACACAGGCCGCGTTCAGCTGTCATCACGACCAGCAGATGGACATCATCACTGCCCGTACCACGGAGCAGCTTGGGGGCGCTGTCGCTGCCCCCGACCGACGCCGCCAGCCCCGCCATCACGGCATTGAACCGTTCGGCATAGGGGCGCGAGGCTTCGGCAGATTCCTGGGCGCGGCGCAGTTTTGCAGCCGCGACCATCTGCATGGCCTTGGTGATCTTGCGGGTCGATTTGACCGACTCGATCCTGTTTTTAAGGTCCTTAAGACTTGGCATCGCCGCGTCTCCTTAAGCGAAGGTTGCGGCGTATTCGTCCAGCGCAGCCTTGATCTTGTCGGCAGCCTCGCCCTTGATCTTCGGATCTTCGTCGGTGATCCACTGCAGCAGATCGGCATGCTTGCCGCGCAGATGCGCCAGCAGACCCGCTTCGTAGCGGCCAACGTCCGAAACGTCGATCTTGTCGAGATAGCCGTTGGTACCGGCGAAGATCACGCAGACGATTTCCGCATTGGTCAGCGGCGAGTACTGCGGCTGCTTCATCAGCTCGGTCAGACGCGCACCACGGTTCAGCAGCTGCTGGGTCGCGGCGTCGAGATCCGAACCGAACTGCGCAAATGCAGCCATTTCGCGGTACTGGGCCAGTTCCAGTTTCACCGGACCAGCAACCGACTTCATCGCGTTGGTCTGAGCCGACGAACCCACGCGCGAAACCGACAGACCGGTGTTCACGGCGGGGCGGATGCCCTGATAGAACAGCTCGGTTTCCAGGAAGATCTGGCCGTCGGTGATCGAGATCACGTTGGTCGGAATAAAGGCCGACACGTCGCCGCCCTGGGTTTCGATGACCGGCAGAGCGGTCAGCGAACCGGCGCCGAAGTCTTCGTTCAGCTTGGCCGAACGCTCCAGCAGGCGCGAGTGCAGGTAGAAAACGTCACCCGGATAGGCTTCGCGGCCCGGCGGACGGCGCAGCAGCAGCGACATCTGACGATAGGCGACGGCCTGTTTCGACAGGTCATCGTAGATGATCAGGGCGTGGCGGCCGTTGTCGCGGAAGTATTCGGCCATCGCGGTTGCGGCATAGGGTGCCAGGAACTGCATCGGCGCCGGGTCGGATGCGGTTGCGGCCACGACGATCGAGTATTCGATGGCGCCGGATTCTTCCAGTTTCTTCACCAGCTGAGCAACGGTCGAACGCTTCTGGCCGATGGCCACGTAGACGCAGTACAGCTTCTTCGATTCATCGTCGCCAGCGGCTTCGTTGTAGACCTTCTGGTTCAGGATGGTGTCCAGAGCCACGGCGGTCTTGCCGGTCTGACGGTCGCCGATGATCAGCTCACGCTGGCCACGGCCGATCGGGATCATCGCGTCAACCGACTTCAGGCCGGTCGCCATCGGCTCGTGCACCGACTTACGCGGGATGATGCCCGGCGCCTTGACGTCTGCGACGCCGCGCTGCTTCGCATTGATCGGACCCTTGCCGTCCAGCGGGTTGCCCAGACCGTCAACAACGCGGCCCAGCAGTTCGTCACCAACCGGAACGTCCACGATCGAGTTGGTGCGCTTGACGGTGTCACCTTCCTTGATGTCACGGTCCGAGCCGAAGATCACGACACCGACGTTGTCGGCTTCGAGGTTCAGCGCCATGCCCATGATGCCGCCGGGGAACTCGACCATCTCACCCGCCTGCACATTGTCCAGGCCGTAAACACGGGCAATACCGTCACCGACGCTCAGCACGCGGCCGATTTCGGCCACCTCTGCTTCTTGACCAAAATTCTTGATCTGGTCTTTCAGGATTGCAGAAATCTCTGCGGCTTGGATACCCATTTATCCGACCTCTTTCATTGCATTCTGTAGGGAGTTGAGCTTGGAGCGGATCGAACTGTCGATCATCTGCGAGCCCACTTTGACGACAAGACCACCGATGAGGCTTTCATCGACGGTCGCATTGATGGTCACGTCCTTGCCTACGCGCTCGGACAGTGTCTTGGACAGTTTCTCCAGCTGGGTCTTGGTCAGCGCCTTGGCCGAGGCAACTTCGGCAGTCACTTCGCCGCGCTCGTCAGCCAGCATTTCGCGGAGAACCTTGATCAGCTGCGGCAGCACGAACAGCCGACGCTTCTGCGCCATCAGAGCCAGCGTGTTGCGCATGATCGGGTGCAGGCCCATCTTGTCGGCCACGGCGGTGATGGCCGCCTGCTGGTCGGCCCGAGAGATCAGCGGCGAAGAGATCACCTCGCGCAGGTCCGCGCTTTCACTCAATGCAGCCGAAAGGTCATTGATGCCGGTTTCCAGACCTGCAAGGTCCTTGTTCTCTTTTGCGATCTCGAAGATCGCCGTTGCATAGCGTTTGGCTATGCCCGTGGAAATCGAAGCTGGTTCGGACACGTCCACCCTTCCGATATTTTGGGCCCCGATTTCGCGTGTGGCAGCTGAACCGGGGGCGTGAGGAAACCCCGTCCTGAAAGGGCGGGGATCAAAATCACCGGGGATGTAGCAGAGCCTAAGCCACCTAGCAATATGTTATGCCGGGCTCAGCTTTATCCACAAAATCTTTCTTTTCAATTGGTTACGGAAACTGCGACGGTTTGAACCCATTCGCCGGCGTGAAAAATGTTACCAAGTTGCCTGTTTTTGCGATTCCTGTGGCCTTTTTCCCTCATGTTTCCGGGAATCCCGCGCTTGTGGATGCGCGCCGGTTCACGCCGGCTTCAGCAATCCGTCCAACGCTTTGATGGGGCGTTTTTCAGCATCCTTGGTCACGCTGCCGCTTGGTGGCCGCACGAGCTTGCTGGCTTCGACCATCAGAACACCACCGGCCATGATGGTCGGGATCCGTTGCCCTGTCTTTTCGATCAACCCACCCGAGCGCAGCCAGAACCGCCGGAACGAGGGTGGCAAGTAAAGCGCGGAACAGTGCATCTCGGGCACGAAATGATGTGCGCGCAGCTGGTTCTCAAGCTGGGTTGCCGAATACGGATGTCCGTAGCCAAAGGGCGTTCGGTCGGTTCGGGACCAAAGCCCGGCCCGATTGGGAACGACGAACACCGCCCGACCGCCGGGCCCCAGAACACGCCAGCATTCTTCAAGCAATTGACTGGGTCGTTCCGAGGTCTCGAGCCCGTGCATGACCACCAGCTTGTCCACACGACCGGTTTCGATCGGCCACCGGGTTTCCTCGGTCAGCACCGACACGTTCTGCATACCGGCGGGCCAAGGCATCACCCCTTGTGGTCCGGGCATCAGGCCGATGACACGCCGCGCGTCCGCAAGATAAGGGCGCAACAGAGGCACCGCAAAGCCGAATCCGGCCACCGTCTGGCCCTTGGCCTCGGGCCACAGTTCGATCAGCCGGCCACGAATGGCGGCCTGCGCCGCACGCCCCAGCGTGCTGCGGTAGTAGAAGTTCCTAAGATCCTGCACATCAAGATGCATTGCAGATACCCGATCGATCGGCTTAGCTGAGCGCAGTCTAGCAACGAAAGGGCAAAAGGCCATGCCTCTTGAGATCGTCACCATCCCCTGTCTCAGCGACAACTATGCTTTTCTGGCACATGACCATGCAAGCGGACAGACAGCCCTGGTCGACGCTCCGGAGGCCGGACCCATTCTGGCCGAATTGACCGCACGCGGCTGGCGCCTGAGCCATGTCCTTCTGACCCATCACCACTGGGATCACGTCGACGGCTTGCCCGGCATCCTCGAGCAGCACCCAGCACAGGTGATTGGTGCGGCGGCCGACGCTCACCGACTTCCTCCCCTCGACAAACAGGTGGCTGACGGTGACCGGTTCGAGATTGGGGGCGAACCCGTCGAGGTTCTGGATGTCTCGGGGCACACGGTGGGACATGTGGCGTATTACATGCCCAAAAGCGCGGTGGTGTTCACGGCCGACAGCCTGATGGCGCTGGGATGCGGCCGCTTGTTCGAAGGAGACGCAGCGCAAATGTGGACCTCGCTTTCGAAACTCGCGGCTTTGCCCGACGAGACGTCGGTCTGCTCGGGTCACGAATACACCCAGTCAAACGCACGATTTGCGGTAACCATTGACCCTGACAACACAGCGCTGCAGCAACGGGTGCATGAGATCGATCAGGCTCGGGCAGAGGGCCGCGCGACCGTGCCGTCAAATCTGGGCGTGGAAAAGGCGACCAATCCGTTCCTGCGCGCGACTGATCCCAAGATTCAGGCACAGCTTGGAATGGTGGGGGCTGACCCGGTCGCCGTTTTTGCCGAGATCCGGGGTAGAAAAGACCGCTTCTGATGCCTAATTGGTCTTCTTCACGGCCACGGTCACGTTAAATGTGACTGTCAAGTGAAAGAAAACCCTTGAAGCCGCGCCATGATCAACCAAACTCTAATAGTATGAGGTCATGGTTGGGATGGGGATCCGGCCAATACTCGAACCCCTTCCGGCCCAATACAGAGGAGCACCCGCGTGCCTTCATTCTCGAGCACACTGGAACAAGCCATTCACGCGGCCCTGGCGGCTGCAAACGAACGGCGTCACGAATTCGCAACGCTGGAGCATCTGCTGCTGGCGCTGCTTGAAGAACCCGATGCAGTGCGCGTCATGAAGGCGTGCAGCGTGGATCTGGACGAATTGCGCAGCTCTCTGGTCGAGTTCATCGACGAGGATCTGTCCAATCTGGTGACAGACATCGACGGGTCCGAAGCCGTACCGACAGCTGCGTTCCAACGTGTTATCCAGCGCGCCGCGATCCATGTGCAAAGCTCGGGCCGGACCGAGGTGACCGGGGCAAATGTTCTGGTGGCCATCTTTGCCGAACGGGAAAGCAACGCTGCATATTTCCTGCAAGAGCAGGACATGACGCGGTATGACGCGGTGAATTTCATCGCCCACGGCGTCGCCAAAGACCCGGCGTTTGGTGAAAATCGTCCGGTGACCGGCGCCGATCAGGGTGAAGAGGAAGCGCAGAACGCCTCCGGTGAGGCCGACCAGAAGGAAAGCGCGTTGGGCAAGTATTGCGTGGACCTGAACGCCAAATCCCGCGCCGGCGACGTCGATCCGCTGATCGGTCGCGCCGACGAGGTCGAGCGCTGCATCCAGGTTCTGTGCCGCCGCCGTAAGAACAACCCGCTGCTGGTGGGTGATCCGGGCGTGGGCAAGACGGCGATTGCCGAAGGTTTGGCCTATAAGATCGTCCAAGGCGACGCGCCAGACGTTCTGGCCAACACCACCATCTATTCGCTGGACATGGGCGCATTGCTGGCCGGCACGCGCTATCGCGGCGACTTCGAAGAGCGGCTCAAGGCCGTGGTGACCGAGCTTGAGGATCACCCAGACGCCGTGCTGTTCATTGATGAGATTCACACCGTGATCGGTGCGGGTGCAACTTCGGGCGGCGCCATGGATGCCTCGAACCTGCTGAAGCCTGCGTTGCAGGGCGGCAAGCTGCGCACCATGGGTTCGACCACCTACAAGGAGTTCCGCCAGCACTTCGAGAAGGACCGTGCGCTGTCGCGTCGGTTCCAGAAGATCGACGTGAACGAGCCTTCGGTCGAGGACAGCGTGAAGATCCTGCGCGGTCTCAAGCCCTATTTCGAAGAGCATCACGACATCAAATACACCGCCGACGCGATCAAGACCGCGGTCGAGCTGTCTGCGCGTTACATCAACGACCGCAAACTGCCTGATAAGGCGATCGACGTGATCGACGAGGCCGGTGCGGCCCAGCATCTTGTGGCCGAAAGCAAGCGGCGCAAGACCATCGGCGTCAAGGAGATCGAGGCCGTGGTGGCCAAGATCGCGCGCATTCCGCCGAAGAATGTCACCAAGGACGATGCCGAGGTTCTGAAGGACCTTGAGAACTCGTTGAAACGGGTGGTGTTCGGGCAGGACCAGGCAATCGAGGCTCTGTCCAGCGCAATCAAGCTGGCACGGGCCGGTCTGCGCGAGCCGGAAAAACCAATCGGAAACTACCTGTTCGCCGGCCCGACCGGTGTGGGCAAAACCGAGGTCGCCAAGCAACTGGCCGATACACTCGGCGTGGAACTGCTGCGCTTCGACATGTCGGAATACATGGAGAAACACGCGGTCAGCCGTCTGATCGGTGCGCCTCCGGGCTATGTCGGCTTCGATCAGGGCGGACTGCTGACTGACGGCGTTGACCAGCACCCGCATTGCGTGCTGCTGCTGGACGAGATCGAGAAGGCGCACCCGGATGTGTTCAACATCCTGCTGCAGGTGATGGACCACGGCGAGCTGACCGATCACAACGGCCGGACGGTGAACTTCCGCAATGTGGTGTTGATCATGACCTCGAACGCGGGCGCGCAGGAACAGGCCAAGGCCGCAATCGGCTTTGCCCGCGACCGGCGTGAGGGTGAAGATACCGCCGCGATCGAACGGATGTTCACCCCTGAATTCCGCAACCGTCTGGACGCGGTAATCTCGTTCGCGCCGCTGCCCAAAGAGGTCATCCTGCAGGTGGTCGAAAAATTCGTCCTGCAGCTTGAGGCGCAACTGCTGGATCGTGGCGTCACCATCGACCTGACCCCGAAAGCTGCCGAGTGGCTGGCCGACAAGGGTTATGACGACAAGATGGGCGCACGGCCTCTGGGCCGGGTCATCCAGGAGCACATCAAGAAACCGTTGGCCGAAGAACTGCTGTTCGGAAAGCTGGCCAAGGGCGGTGTTGTGCGGGTCTCGGTCAAGAGAGGCGATCTGGATCTCGAGATTATCGGCCCCGACAATCCGCGGATCTCGGGCGACAAGCCGCCGCTGCTGACCGCGGACTAGACCTCGGTTCAATCAAAAAAGTCTCGTCGCCCGGCAGTCAGTTCTGCCGGGCGATTTCTTGAGAGACCGCCCCCCTCTCCCGCCAGTATTCGCCAAAAAGAAAGTTCCCAGCGACGGAAACCGCTGCGCACCACGTTTCAGACCAAAGCCTTTGGAGTGGAGCAGCGCAGTGTCCAGAAAAATCGTCGTCATTTGGAGCATCGCCTTCGCGGCCTCGGTCGTCGGCGTTATCGCCTCTGCCCAGCATCGGTTTCGCTTTCATGACGAAACCCGTGCGGAACCGTTGAACCTGGAACCGGCGACCGTCAACCCAGGCGTCAACAGATCACAGATCACCGAACAAGGCCGTGCCTTGTCGATTACCGGCAATGGCATCCCCAATCATCTGGTCGGTCGCTTTCCGAACAAAGGCAACCCGCATCAAATCGCCGAGCAGTCGGTCAAGTTGAACCTGCCGGCCGTTCCGAGGGCGAATGCAACCCCGACGCCTCTGCGCATGGGGTGGAATTTTGGCGTGTCCCTGACTGGGATCGTCTTTGACCCACTGGCCGCTGAATTCTGGCACGGCGATCCCCGTTCGGGCTGGTCCTACAATGCCATGGGCGGCGCGATCGCCCTTGGACTCGATGCCAATTTCGCGCATGTCCAACCAAACGGAAAATATCACTACCACGGGGTTCCGACCGGCCTGATCGAAATGCAGGGCTGGTCACCGAAAGAACACTCTCCGTTGATCGGATATGCAGCGGACGGGTTTCCGATTTACGCCCGAACCGGTTTGGTGGGCGGCAAGGTCACGCAAATGACCTCTTCCTACCGGCTGAAGGCCGGGCAGCGCCCGGGCGGCGCCGCTCCTGACGGACGACATGATGGAACGTTCAACGAAGACTACGAGTTCGTGGCGGGGCTTGGAACGCTCGATGAATGCAATGGCGCCATGACCGTTTCGACCGAGTTTCCTTCGGGCACCTACGCGTATTTTCTGACCGATGACTACCCGGTTGTTCCACGCTGTTTTGCGGGCACACCCGATCCCAGCTTCCGCTTCGGGCCGCGCTGACACTGGCTTAGCGTTCGGTCAGCTTCAATTCGATGCGACGGTTCTTTGCCCGCGCTTCCGGAGTGTCCGCCGTATCGACAGGTTGAAACTCTCCAAATCCGTTTGCTGACAGACGTTCCGGCGGAATGCCCAACTGTTCGACCATGTAGCGCACGACCGACAGCGCCCGCCCTTGGCTGAGCTCCCAATTGTCTCGATACCGTCCTGTTCCGTTCAGCGGGATATTGTCCGTGTGACCGTCGACCCGGATGACCCAGTTCAATTCGGGCGGAATGTCCGCCGCAATCCCACTCAGAATGCCCGCCACTTTCGCGACCTCGCGCCGGCCATCCTCGGACAGAACCGCCGAACCGGGTGGGAACAGCACCTCGGACGAGAATACGAAGCGGTCGCCCTCGATCCGAACGCCTTCCTGGTTGCCCAGTACGTCGCGCAGGCGACCAAAGAACTCGGAGCGGTACCGCTGCAGGTCTTCGGCCTGTGCCGTAAGTTCCTGATTCTGGCCGGCCAGTTTCTCGGCCTCGGCCTCCAGGCGGACGCGTTCGGCCTCTTCCAACAAGCGGCGGCGCCGTTCTTCGGAAGCGGCCCGGGCAAGGGCCGCGTTCAGGTCCTGACCAAGGGTCTGAATTTGCACCTCGGCCTCGGCATTCCTGTCCTTGTAGTCATCCAGCAGCGCCTGCAACGACCCCAATTGGCCGCGCAATGCGGCGATCTGTTGGTTCAACAAGGCCGTCTGGCGTTGCGCCTTGGCGGAAAGAGCCTTTTCGGTGGCGATCGTTTCCCGGGCAACGGCAAGCAAGGCGTCACGCTGCTCGGCCAGCGTCCGCTGACTTTCGGCCTCGGCCTCAGCTTCGGTTCGCGCCGCAAGGGCTGCTTCAAGCTGAGCCTTGAGCTCTTCGTCATTCAACTCACCGAATTGCCGCTCAAGCTCGGCTTTGGCCGTCTGAGCGGCGGCCAACAGTGTCAGTGTTTCCTCGGCCTGTTTACGCTGCTCTTCCAGTGCCAGGGTCATGGCCGTCAATTCGGCATCCGCATTCTGCAATCTGTTGCGCAGTGCCTCAGCGGCAGCAGCCTCGGCGACGCGGGCGGCTTCCTCTTCAGTCAGTTGGCTTTGCAATTCAGCGATCTGGGCCGCGCGCGCACTGTCCGCTTGCTCAAGGTCGGCTACCAAGGCCTCCAGCGCTTCGCGGCGTGCAGCCGCCAGCCGTGCGGCCTCGGCCTGGGCATCCACCTCCGCACGGCTTTGTGCCAAGGCAAGGTTCAATGCCTCCTGCTCGGAAAGCAGTTGCTCGCGCTGGGATTCCAATTCGGCAATATCGCCCTGCGCGCGCGCCTGATCAGCTAAAAGCGCGGCAACCTGCGCTTCGAACCCCGTGATACGAGTCTGAGCCTCTTCCAACTCGGCCGCGCGCTGGTCTCGCTCCGAGGTGAGTGACGAGATCAAGGCCTGCGCCTGGCTCAGATCCTCTTCGGCCTGCGACAGCGTCGTGTTCAGCGCCCCCAACCGGGCCTGCAGACGGCTGTTCTCGCGCTCTTCCAGGCCCAAGGCATCCGCAAGGGCGGCCACTTCGTCCGACAGGGCCGTCAGCTCGTCTTCCTGTCCGGAGATGGTTTCGCGCAGCACGAACTGCACGACCATGAAAATGGTCAGCACAAAGGTCATGACCATCAGCAGCCCCGTGATTGCATCAACGAAGCCGGGCCAAACCGAGCCTTGGAAACGCTGACCGGTTCGACGAGACAGGGCCATGTGTTATTCTCCGCCCGGTGTGTGGCGCGCCGCCCCGCGCGGAAGCGTCAGCGCCTTGACCAGCAGCTCGAAATCCTTGCGCAGTTCGTTCATGCTGTCCTGGCGACCGGCCGAGATTTCTTCGAGAATGCGCAGAAGCTGCACGTCCATCGACCGCAGCCGCATTCGGCTTTCGGCGTCGATCCCCTCGCCCGCACCATGTTCACGCATGTGATCCAGCAGCGCGTCCTGCCCCAACGCGATCCGCTCGAGCGCGGCGGTGACCCCTTCGGTTTCCGCCTGTCGTTGGTTCATGTCCGCGATGACATCGACCAATGCACCCAGCTTGGCCGATACCTCGGCGCGATCCGCCTCCTGGGCCGCGAACAGGTCCTGCAGCGCGTCCATCTGCTCGGACATGGAATCAAGGACCGGGGTCAGCACCGCAAGTTCCGCACCGCCTTCATCTCCGGCGGCAAATCCGACGCGCGTGATCGACGACAGCCATTCCTCAAGCTCACGGTAGAACCGGTTCTGCCCGTGGCCGGCGAATAGTTCGAGCAAACCCACGATAAGCGATCCGGCAAGCCCCAACAGGGAGGACCCGAACGCCACGCCCATGCCTTGCAGCTGGGATTCGAGGCCACTCATCAGACGATTGAATACGGCCAGGCCTTCTTCGCCCTCTTGCGGGTTCAGGCTGCGAATGGTGTCGACAATTGCAGGAACCGTTGTTGCCAAGCCGAAGAACGTACCCAGAAGACCCAGATAGATCAGTACGTTGGTGATGTAGCGGGTGAATTCCCGCTCTTCCTCGACCCGTTCCGCGACCGAATCCAGGATCGACCGGGTCGATGTCGAGCTGATCTGCGATTTCGCCCCGCGTGCGCGAAGCAGCGACGCCAGAGGGGCCAACAGCTGCGGTGTACGAGCGTCTTCGCGCACGACGCCGCCCACGAACGCTTCGATCCAGCGAACCGAACCGATCAACTGGGTCACCTGATAGAAACAGGCCACGACGCCGATGACAAAGACCAGCAGGATGAACCCGTTCAGATAGGGGTTGGCATAAAAAACCGGCAGCACGTAGGGCAGAGCCATGAACACGCCCAGGCCCGACAGCCCGATGGCGATCAGCATCATCACGATTTGACGGATCGGTTGCGAGAAATGCGGTCTCGCGCCCTGCTGTACATGCGCCATGCGCGTCTTTCCCGGTTTTGCCTGCTCTGAGGCGAATCTATCGAAAATCTGGTGGCAAGGCCAAGGGTTTATGCGGTCAGGCTGCGCACCCGTTGCGCCAACCACTCAAGATCCGGGTCGTGCAACCCGATCTCGGACAGGTGTTCAGCGGTATTGTAAAGATACTCGGGGTTGGGGCCGCGGCCGCCCACGGCCTGCGCGATGATTTGCGCCTGCTCCTCCAGCGGCAGACCCCCGCAATACTGCACGTGGTCGGGATCGATCACATAGGTCACTGCCGTCACCGTCTGGCCGCTGTCCAGATGCACATCCAGCATCTTCTCCACGTAGGCGGACGAGATCAGTTCACGCTCGCGCAGTTCCTCGAGGGTGCGGTCCTCATGGCCTGGTTCGACCGCCAGCGCCAAGCCCTTGCAACGGGCATCCGGGTGTTCGTCCAAAGCCAAGACAAGTCCGGGGTTCTCCTCGGTTCCGCGGTGATGGATCGACCGCATGCAGAATGACCGCGCATAGCCGTGAAGTGTAGCCTGCTCGCGCCGGGCCACCGGAAAGCCCGGATTCCACAACAGCGACCCGTATCCGAATACCCACATCGTCATAGTTCTGGTCCTTGCCCGTTTAGGCCTATAAACATCAATTCCAAGGCAGGAAAAAGGGCCATTTGCGATGCGCCGACTGGTACGAGTGTTCATATTTCTGGCCATCCTCTGGGGCGGGTATTGGGCCATAGCCGGGTATGGGCTGCGCAGCGCCATCACCGGTTGGTTCGCGCATCAGCAGGATCTTGGATGGCAGGCCGACTATTCCGACGTGGAAATCGCCGGATTTCCGCTGCACCACGTGACCCGCCTGAACAGTGTAGCGCTGGCCGATCCGGTGAACGGCACAGCCTGGAGCGCGGATTGGATCGAATTCGAAAGCCCCGCCATCTGGCCCGGACGACAGATCTTGCGCTTTGCGGATACGCCGCAGCGGCTATCCTATTTCGACCAGACCGCAATCATCCTGGCCGACAGCCTTCAGGCAGAACTGAATCTGCGTCCGGGCGTCGCGCTGGAGCTGGAGAAGATGGCCCTGACATCGGGCAACTGGTCGGTGACCCAGGACGGAACCGACATGGCTGCCGGCCAGTCACTTGCCCTGGTCATGGAACAAGGCACCCAGCCCGAGAGCTATGCGATCGGGGTCAGTTCGGATGCCTTCACGCCCGGTGAAGACCTGCGCGCGCTGATGCGAACGGCTGCTTCGCTGCCCCAAGCCTTCGAGACACTCGAACTGGACATAAATGTCACGTTCGACAAAACCTGGGACCGCTCCGCGCTGGAAGAACGTCGCCCCCAACCTCGGTTGATCGACCTGCATCTGGCCGAGGTGCAATGGGGCAAATTGCGTCTGTTTGCAACCGGCGAACTGGAAGTTGATGACCAGGGCATCCCGGTCGGAGAGATTGCGGTCAAAGCCGAGAACTGGCGTGACATGATTGCTATGGCCAATGCTGCAGGTGCCCTGCCCGATCAGGCCGTTGATCCGGTCACACGGGCGTTGAACTTGCTGGCCGGTCTGGGGGGCAACCCCAACGCGCTGGACTTGCAGCTGAATTTCCGCGACGGGTTCGTGGCTTTGGGACCGTTGCCACTAGGGCACGCGCCACGGCTTTTTCTACGTTGAAGCGGTGATCTACCTTTCCATAATGTTGAAACAATTCAAGGTTCGCTGGGGGATACAATGGGACTAAGGACCTCGCTTGCTAGAGCAATCTCAAGGCTGTTGCTGCAAAACAAAAAGACAAGGCGAGAGATACTTCGAAACCTCTACGAGAATGATGTCCTTCTGTACCGCAAGCTGGTCGATCATTTCTTGATCTACTATCCTCATGACGTAATCGGGGAAAGCATTTCAGCACACGGTGAATTCAGCCGGACCTCGGTCAGGAAGCTTCGAGACTTTCTCAAGCGATCCGATCATCCGATAACCGATGGCTCGGTGCTGGAAATCGGTGCCAATATAGGGACTCACACGATATACTTTTTTAAGGACATAAAGGCACGACATGTCGTTGCGGTCGAGCCGGATCCAGAGAACTATGAAATCCTGAGCCAAAATATCAAGTTGAACGGGTTGGAGGATTACGTGTCGCTAATAAAGCTTGGTGCGTCCAACAAACCTGGCCAGTTGCCATTCAACAAAAACTCGCTCAACCGCGGCGGCTCACACTTCGGAGATTCATCGGAATCTGCGATAAATGTCGATGTCACAACCGTGGACGAGATTTTCAAGACAAACCAAAAGAAACTGCAAGACCTCAAGTTGATCTGGATCGATGTGGAAGGCCATGAACTACAAGTTTTGGAGGGCGCCCAAGAGACGATCCAAACTCAGAAACCAACTGTGTTTATGGAATATACCCCGCATGCGGATCAGTTTCGCAACGCAAGGTTGGGAGATATACTGTTCAAAAATTTCGAAGCGGTATTCGATTTCCGCAATTTAAACGAATCGCTGACACCTGAAACGTTCGGAAAAATTTCTTCCGCCACCGATTTGCTGGCGATTCACACAGGCAACACAGAACAAAGCAATTATTTGAGAACATAGCCGATTTTTGGGCATTGCTAGTACTGGCCACCGAACCTTAGCGGCAGTAGGGTCCGCTGCGGTAACGGGCGGTATCGAGGTGGAAATGGTTCTGATGATAGCGGTCTGAATTCGGACCAAGAACCGTGCCGAAGGGCCCGCACGCTCCGCGCCAGATCTTGGTCAGCTGTTTCTTCGAGGGGTTCTTGCGCCAACCGTCCAGAACCGTCACCACCTCGCCATCGGCCATTTTGAACCCCGAGATATCAATGGCCCGACCCTTGCCATGTTCCGAGATCCTGGCACCTTTCCGGTTGTTCCGGGTACGGCAAGCGTAATGCGCAGCAACCTGCAATTCGACAACTGGACCGCGCCGTTTGAACGTCGGTTTGACGGTCTTGTCGACCCATTTGTTCAATGCGATCGCCGTGCCGCAATCCATCGTCGATGGGCGGCTGAGAACCACGCCTGACACCGATGTGATCTGGACGGCATCCTTGATCCCGCAGGCTTTGATCTTGCCGGGAACCGAGCCCACGGCCTTGCCCTGAATGGCGATGTCACCGCACACCGATCCTTTGCGCAGTTTTCGCTTTTTGAACAGGACTTGCTGTTCCAACGCCTCGGGCCGCAGATAGGGTTTGAGCGAGGTATCCGGTCCAAGCAGCGGAAGGTCGGCCGGGCGCGCTGCCACGGCCAGCACCTGAGGGGATACGGGCCGCACCACGGGTCGCATCTTCGCTGGTACAGCGATCGGCGTCGCCGGACTTGCCGGGACATAAGCGGCCTGCACCAGCTCTGACACCGGGGATGGCCGCGCAACCGGAACCGGTGATGTGTCGGGGGCCGATGCAGTGGCTGCGCCGGCCCATACCATCGCTATAACCGTCAGAGCTTTGCCTTTGATCAGTTTCATGACTTGGCCTTTACGCGCCCGAAATCAGGAGCGTCGGTGTCCTGACCCGCGTCGATGATGCCGCGCCGGATTGCGCGGGTGTGGGTAAAATAGTCGAACAGGTGCTGACCGTCGCCCGTGCGGATCGCGCGCTGCAGGGCAAACAGCTCTTCGGTGAAACGGCCGAGGATTTCCAGCGTCGCATCCTTGTTGGTCAGGAACACGTCGCGCCACATGGTCGGGTCCGAGGCCGCGATCCGGGTGAAATCGCGGAAACCGGCAGCCGAGTACTTGATGACCTCGGAGTCGGTGACGCGCCGCAGGTCGTCGGCGACGCCCACCATCGTATAGGCGATCAGGTGCGGCGCGTGGCTGGTGACGGCCAGAACCAGATCATGGTGATCGGCATCCATCTCGTCGACATTGGATCCCATCCCTTCCCACAAGGCGCGCAAGCGGGCGATGGCCTCGGGATCAGACCCTTCAACCGGAACCAGCAGGCACCAGCGGTTGTCGAACAGCTCGGCAAAACCGGATTCGGGGCCGGAATGCTCGGTCCCGGCCAGCGGGTGGGCGGGCACGAAATGCACGCCTTTAGGAATATGCGGGCCAACGTCTTCAATGACGTGCCGCTTGACCGAACCGACATCCGACACGGTTGCGCCGGGCTTGAGCACCGGCGCGATGTCCTTGGCGACGGCGCCCATTGCGCCCACCGGCACGCAGAGCACGACCAGATCGGCACCCTCGACCGCCTCTTGCGCGGTGTCGCAGACCCGGTCGCACAGACCGATGCGCCGCGCGGTGTCCCGGGTGGCCTCGGACCGGGCATAGCCGGTCACCTCGCCCGCCTGCCCGGCGCGCTTGATCGCCCAGTACATCGACGAGGCGATCAGACCCAACCCGATCAGCGCCACGCGGTCATAGATCTGGCTCATGCGGCGCCCCCTTTGAACGCGGTGATGGCCGCAACCACGCGGCGACAGGCCTTTTCGTCGCCCACGGTGATCCGCAGCGCGTTGGGCAGCTTGTAGCCCGCAACCCGGCGCACGATCAAACCTTTCGATTGCAGATAGGCGTCGCAGGCCTCGGCCTCGGCCTGATCCGCGAAACGCGCAAGGATGAAATTGGTGCAGGACGGATCGGACGGAACGCCGATCTTGGCCAGCTCGGCCGACAGCCATTCGCGCAGGCGGGCGTTTTCGGCCCGGCAGAACTCGACATATTCCACATCCGCCACGGCGGCCTCGGCCGCGGCGATGGCCGTCAGCGACAGGTTGAAGGGCTGGCGCACGCGGTTCAGCACGTCGATGATTTCGCGATGCGCATAGCCCCAGCCGACCCGCATCCCGCCCAGCCCGTAAATCTTCGAGAAGGTCCGGGTCATGATCACGTTGTCGAACCGGTCCACCAGACCGGCGCCGCCGTCAAATCCCGGCACGAATTCCGCATAGGCGCCATCCAGAACCATCAGGCAAGTCTGCGGCAGGCCCTCGGCCAGGCGCGTCAGCTCGGCGTCCGAGATCATGGTCGAGGTCGGATTGCCCGGGTTGGTCACGAACACGATCCGGGTGCGGTAGGTCACCGCGGCCAGGATCGCATCGACATCGATCTTGCGCTCGCGCTCGGGCACCTCGACCGGAGTCGCGCCGGCCATGCGGGCGATGATCGGATACATCGAGAATCCATGCTCGGTATGGATCACCTCGTCGCCCGGCCCGGCATAGGCCTGGGCCACGAATTGCAGCACCTCGTCACTCCCCACGCCACAAATGATCCGGTCGGGGTCCAGCCCGTGCCGCTCGCCGATCGCCGCGCGCAGGTTGTAGTGATCGGTCACCGGATAGCGATGCAGCATCGTGGCGCTGTCGCGCACGGCTTCGATCGCCTTGGGGCTGGGGCCAAAAGGGTTTTCGTTGGAACTCAGCTTGATGACGTTTTCCACGCCCTCGACATGCGACTGGCCGCCCTGATACAGCGCGATGTCCATGATGCCGGGTTGCGGGATGATCTTGTTCATGAGGGGCTCCGTTGCTTGCGCCCCTCATACAGGTCTCAAAGCCTTGGGAAAAGCGGCAATTCCGTCACGCCGCCTTGAAGCGGGCGGTTGCCGGATCGGCGGCGTAGAACGGGGCGTATTCCTGCGTGCGGCGCGATAGGTCGTTGACGCTGTCGATGATGAACTGAACCGTGTCCTCGGTCATCATGTACGAGAAGTTCAGCCGCACCCAACCCGGTTTCTTCATCTCTTCTCCGGCCGACAACGCCGCGTGCAGCGCCTCTGAGGCCGCCTTGTCGATGCCCAGCAGCCGATGCGCATAGGGGCCCGCGCAGGCACACCCGCCGCGCGCCTGAATGCCGTAGATGTCGCTGAGCATCCGTGTGAACAGCTGTTGGTGTACCGGCTGCCCGGTGTTGTCGCGCACCAGGAAGGAAAAGATCGGCAGGCGGTGAGGATGGTCCACCCCCAGCAGGGTCAGGTTCGGGTTGTCACGCCACCCATCCAGCGCCATGCGGTTGTACAGCGCCTCGCGCCGGGCGATCTCGTCGGTACCCACGGCATCCTTGACGATAAAGGCCAGCGCCGCGCGGATATCTCCGATCACGTTCGGGGTTCCGGCCTCTTCGCGGGTGGCCAGATCGGTGCTGTAGTCGTGGCGCCAGGGCGAAACGAAGCTGACCGTGCCCCCGCCCGGCCAACTAGGACAGGTACGGCGCACGGCGCCCCGGTTCACGATCAGAACGCCCGAAGCCCCCGGCCCGCCCGGAAACTTGTGCGGAGACACGACGATGGCATCCTTGCGCGCATCGTCCGGCCCCATATCCATCGGCAGGTAGGGCCCGCCCCCGGCATAATCCCAGACCCCGCGCGCCCCGTGCCGTTTCAGCAGCCGCGTCACCGGATCAGGGTCGGTGATCACGCCCGTGACATTCGACGCCGCCGAGAATGACCCGATCACCAGATCCGAATCCGAATGCTCGATCAGCGTCTGTTCCAGCACCGCCATGTCCGGCCCGCCCTCGGGGCCTTCGGGGATCTCGATGACCTGCGCCTTGCTCTCGCGCCAGGGCAGGATGTTCGAATGGTGCTCGTACGGACCAATCAAGACAACCGGCCGGTCAGCCTCTTGCACTCCCATCAAACTGACCAGCCGGTTGAGCCCCGCAGTGGCACCGGACCCGGTGAAGATCACCGCGTCATCTCCCCTCGCGCCAACGATGCGGGCTATTTCCGCGCGCGCCTCGCGGCGCAGTCGCGTCATGTAGGAACCGCAATAGGAGGCCTCGGTGTGGCTGTTCGCATAGAAAGGCAACACATGCTGGGCCACAAAATCCTCGACCTGCCGCAATGCGCGGCCCGAGGCAACGTAGTCCGCGTACACAAGCGGCACGTCCCCATGCAGACCCGGGATCAGAACGTTCTCTCCGATCAGCCCGTCGCGCAGGGTCGAATTGTGAGTGGCGGCTTGGATTTCTGCACGAAAATGGGACAGGGTCATGTCATTGGCTCCATATTGCACTTCCAATATGATCTACTTGAGCTGAGTAAACTTCACCTATCTTTGCTTGAATTATAAGAATTTTGGGTCATATGATCTGAAATGAATGAAAAGATAGATCAAATTGACAAGCGCCTCCTGCGCGAACTGCAAAAGGACGCAACCCTTTCCCAGCGCGAACTGGCCGAGCGAGTCGGCCTGTCGCAAAACGCCTGCTGGCGGCGGTTGAAGGCGCTGAACGATGCAGGCGTCCTGACAGGGTCGACAGCTCGGATCATGCGCGAAAAACTGGGGCTGAACCTGGTGGTCTTCGTGATGCTGCGCACGCGTCACCACTCGGCCGAGTGGCTGCAGGCCTTTCGCAGCCATGTCCTGACCATTCCGGAAGTCGTGGATTTCCACCGTATCGGCGGCGACTACGACTATCAGCTACGGGTCGTGACACAGGATATGGCGACCTACGACAAAGTCTATCAGCGCCTGATCGAGAAGGTCGAACTGGACAGCGTGACCTCGTATTTCGCGATGGAGGCGATCGCAGAAGACCGCCCTTTGCCGATCTGAGTGCTTGCCATGAAAAAGGGCCGCACCTTCGCAGGTACGGCCCGTTTTCTAAAACTGTCTGCGAAGATCAGTTCTTCGCGTAGAATTCCACGACCAGGTTCGGTTCCATCATGACCGGGTACGGCACGTCGCCCAGCGACGGGGTGCGCACGAAGGTCGCGGTCATCTTCGAGTGGTCGACTTCCAGGTAATCCGGAACATCACGCTCGGCCAGGCCAACGGCTTCCAGAACGACGGCCAGTTGCTTGGATTTGTCGCGGACCTCGATCACATCGCCTTCCTTGACGCGGTAGCTGGGGATGTTCACCCGCTTGCCGTTCACTTTGACGTGGCCGTGGTTCACGAACTGACGTGCGGCGAACACGGTCGGCACGAATTTGGCGCGGTAGACGACAGCGTCCAGACGGCGCTCAAGCAGGCCGATCAGGTTTTCACCAGTGTCGCCGTTCACACGTACGGCTTCGGCGTAGATGCGGCGGAACTGCTTCTCGGTCAAGTCGCCGTAATAGCCTTTCAGCTTCTGCTTGGCGCGAAGCTGCAGACCGAAGTCCGAAAGTTTGCCTTTGCGGCGCTGACCATGCTGGCCGGGGCCGTATTCACGACGGTTGACCGGGGATTTCGGGCGACCCCAGATGTTTTCGCCCATCCGGCGGTCGATTTTGTGCTTGGCAGACGTGCGTTTGGTCACGGCTGATCTCCTTCTTAAGGTCGAGGCCCTGATAGGCCACTATGAAGGGCGTTGTCCTCTTGAGGTTTCCCCCATGACAGGCATCCCCTTGCGGGGGCCACCAACACCAATGAAGCCGCGCTTATATCTGCGAACAGACCAGAGTCAACACGCGGCGATGCGCGGACGAAAAAATAGTTCCCAAGGAATGGGCCGTCTATTCAGCGGCGGTCGCAGCCAAATGCGGCGCAAGAACCAACGTTTGCTCCGTCGACCTGCGATGCGTTGGGAAGGAAACGACATTGCCTGCATCCGATTGGCTTGCTTCGGCATATTCTTCGACGGCGCACACCCAGAAGTCCTGACCCCGCGCGGGGCAGCCATTTTGGAACAGAAAAACCGCGTCTTTCTGACCCTCGACCAACGTCAACTCGGCCTCGTAGGTCTGCGCCCCATTCGTCAATGAGATAACTGCAAGCGTGGCGATCGGCTTCAGCGTTGCAGCTTCAGGGCCATGCCCAGCCAGCGCCATCAACGCCTGATCATGTCCAGTCTGAACGGAATATTCCGCGTTACAGTCCGGCAAGCGTGTCATGCACCCATGCCACGACCAAGACGCTCCAATGGCCAAATCGGCCACAGGCGCTGCTTCAAGCCCGTCAATTTCCGTCTGGGACCAAAATACTGCTACGCGACCGTTATACCCGGCTGTCATCTGCCCGCCCGACCTTTCAAACTCATCACCCCGTACACTAGCGGTGTATCATTGATGAATCCGGCCGAAAAGAGACGGAATTGCAGCTTTCACGAGAATGTTGCCGGAGAGTCAAATCAAATTGAGACTCCAGCGAAACACAATACAACTTTAACGACAGTTATGTGGCGCTCGTCAACCGCATTTCGAGTGTCCGCAGCTACGGCAGGTCATGCAGCCCTCGATCATCACCATGTCATACTGACCGCAGGACGGGCAGGCCTTGCCGCGTGGGGCATCCATGTTGACCACCTGCGCCTGCGGGTCGGATTTCAGTCCCATCCCTTCCCCCTCAAGGAACCCGATCGCGATCATATGCTGCTCGATCACGCCGCCGATCGCTGCAAGGATCGAGGGGATGTACTTGCCCTGCACCCATGCCCCGCCGCGCGGGTCGAACACGGCCTTGAGCTCCTCGACCACGAAAGACACGTCACCACCGCGCCGGAACACGGCCGAGATCATCCGGGTCAGGGCCAGCGTCCAGGCGTAGTGCTCCATGTTCTTCGAGTTGATGAACACCTCGAACGGACGCCGCCGGCCGCCGATGACGATGTCATTGATGGTCAGATAGATCGCGTGCTCGCTGTCGGGCCATTTCAGCTTGTAGGTCGAACCCTCAAGTGACTGCGGGCGGTCCAGCGGTTCGGACATGTAGATCACGTCGCCGCCGTCCACCTCGTGTGGCGCGTCGGCGCTTTCACCCGGCACCTTGTCGTCGCTTTCCGATACGGTCAGCACCGAACCCGTCACATCATTCGGGCGATAGGTGGTGCAGCCCTTGCAGCCCATATCCCAGGCCTGCATGTACACGTCCTTGAAAGCATCGAACGAGATGTCCTCGGGGCAGTTGATCGTCTTCGAGATCGAGCTGTCGATCCATTTCTGCGCGGCCGCCTGCATCTTGACATGCTCGGCCGGGGTCAGAGTCTGGGCGTTCACGAAATAGTCGGGCAGCTCGACGTCTCCGAACTTGTCGCGCCACATCTGCACGGCATAGTCCACGACCTCTTCCTCGGTGCGCGACCCGTCTTTCTGCAGTACCTTGCGGGTGTAGGCATAGGCAAAGACCGGCTCGATCCCCGACGACACGTTACCCGCATACAGCGAGATCGTCCCGGTGGGTGCGATCGAGGTCAGCAGAGCATTGCGGATCCCATGCTCGCGGATGGCCTCGCGCACATCTTCATCCATCTGCTGCATGGTGCCGCTAGCCAGGTATTTCTCGGCATCGAACAGGGGAAAGGCCCCCTTTTCCCTGGCCAAGTCGACCGACGCCAGATACGCGGCGCGGGCGATCGCGTGCAACCAGCGCTCGGTCTGACGCGCCGCCTCGTCCGAGCCATAGCGCAGGCCCAGCATCAACAGAGCATCCGCCAGTCCGGTCACGCCCAAGCCGATGCGGCGCTTGGCCTGCGCCTCGGCGGCCTGCTGCGGCAGCGGGAATTTCGAGGCATCCACCACGTTGTCCATCATGCGAACGGCCGTGGCGACAAGCTCCTGCAATGCCGCCTCGTCCAGATGGACCGCGCCTTCGAACGGCGCCGACACCAGCCGCGCCAAGTTGATCGAGCCCAGCAGGCAGGCGCCGTAGGGCGGCAGGGGCTGCTCCCCGCACGGGTTGGTGGCGGCAATGGTCTCGGCATAGCTCAGGTTGTTGGCCTGGTTGATCCGGTCGATGAAGATCACGCCCGGCTCGGCATAGTCATAGGTGGCCTGCATGATCTTGTTCCACAGATCGCGGGCCTGCACCGTGTGATAGACCTTGCCGTCAAAGACCAGATCCCACGAAGCATCGGCCTTGACCGCCTCCATGAAAGCATCGGTCACCAGCACCGACATGTTGAACATGCGCAGGCGGGCCGGGTCGGATTTGGCGGTGATGAACTGTTCGATATCCGGATGGTCACAACGCATCGTCGCCATCATCGCGCCCCGGCGCGAGCCCGCCGACATGATGGTGCGGCACATGGCGTCCCACACATCCATGAACGACAGCGGCCCCGAAGCATCGGCGGCCACCCCATGTACGTCCGCGCCGCGCGGCCGGATGGTCGAGAAATCATAGCCGATCCCCCCGCCCTGCTGCATGGTCAGCGCGGCCTCTTTCAGCATGTCGAAGATGCCGCCCATGCTGTCGGGGATCGTGCCCATGACGAAACAGTTGAACAGGGTCACTTGCCGCGCGGTGCCTGCTCCGGCCGTGATCCGCCCGGCGGGCAGGTATTTGAAGTCCTCAAGAGCCTCGTAGAACTTCTGTTCCCAGTGCGCGGGGTCCTTTTCCACCCGTGCCAGATCGCGCGCAATCCGCCGCCACGTATCCTCGACCGACTTGTCGATCGGCGTGCCATCCGCCTTCTTGAAGCGGTATTTCATGTCCCAGATCTGCTCGGCGATGGGGGCGGCAAAGCGGCTCATTGGTGATTCCCTGTCTTGAAAGAGGCATCCAGATTAGACCAAACCAGCGCCGAACCACAACAGCTTGATAGCGCGCAACGGTAAGCTACAATATAAAGATGGTCCGTGGGACGACTCTGTGGGAAAGCTGTGGATAAGTACATCAACCTCGTGAAACTCTCGGTCGGGTCCGAGAGCGTTGACAGCCTGATCGCCTGGCAGGACAGCTATCGCCGGCGGTTCGCGGACGGCCTGCCCCGCCACATCACCCGCATGTGGCCCAAGCGCGAACCCGAGATTCTGAACGGCGGATCGATCTTCTGGGTCATCAAGGGTGTCATCCAGTGCCGCCAGCGCATCTTGCGTTTGGACGAGGTGACGGCTGAGGATGGCATCCGCCGCTGCGCCATCGTATTGGACCCGCAGGTCCACCGCACCCAGGGCGCGCAGAAACGGCCGTTTCAGGGCTGGCGCTATCTGAAACCCGAGGACAGCCCCGCAGACCTGCCCGAAAGCCGCGCGCAGGACGACGCCCTGCCCGAGGATCTGAACCGCGCGCTGGCCGAGATCGGCGTGCTCTGACCTCAGCCCAGACGGCGCATCACTTCTGCCAGAGTGACCTTTTCAGTGGCCCCGTACTCCGCAAACCGGCTGCGCCACAAAGTGGCCTGCGATTGCAGAATCAATCCATCCGAGAGGATCTTGAGGTGGTTGGCACGCAGGGTCTCACCGGTCGAGGTGATGTCGGCAATCGCCTCGGCGGTTTCGTTCATCACCGTGCCCTCGGTCGCCCCCTGGCTGTCGACCAGCGTATAGTCGGCAACCCCGGAATCGGTCAGGAACTCGCGCACCAGACGGTGGTACTTGGTGGCGATCCGCAGGCGGTGTCCGTGCGCGGCGCGGAAGGCGGCGGCGGCGGCGTCCAGATCATCCAGCGTCTCGACATCGACCCAGCAGGCCGGAACCGCGATCACCAGATCGGCCTGGCCAAAGCCCAGCGGCGCGATTTCTTCGACCTGCTGTTCCCAGCGCGGAAGTTTCTCGTGCACCAAGTCAGTGCCGGTCACGCCCAGGTGAATCCGCCCGGCAGCCAGCTCGCGCGGGATCTCTCCAGCCGACAGCAGGATCAGCGAGACATCCTCGATCCCGTCCACCTTGCCGGCATATTCCCGGTCGGACCCGGCGCGCGACAGCTCGATCCCGTGGCGGGCGAACCAGGCAAAGGTTTTCTCCATCAGCCGCCCCTTGGACGGCACGCCCAGCTTCAGGGTCATTGGCCCGCCTCCTCGATTTCCAGCATCAGGTCGGGGCGCAGCACGCCACCCACCGCCGGGATCTCGGCCCCGTTGCCCAGCCGCCGCGTCAGCGCGTCATAGCGCCCGCCGGTGGCGATGGGCGGCAGGTCGGGGCGGCGCTCGGCGTAGAAGCCGAAGACGAACCCGTCGTAATACTCCATCGAGGTGCGCCCATACGAGGCCTCGAAATCCAGCTTGCTGACATCAACGCCACGCGCCTGCAGGGCGGCAATCCGCGCCTCGAGCCGGTCCAGGGCGGGGGTGATCTGGGGCAGATCGACGGCGATGTCGCGCAGATGCTCCAGCGCATAGGGCATGGTCTCGCGCACGCCCAGCAACGAATCCAGCCCGGCCATTTCCGTGTCGGAAATCGGCGGCGTGTCGCGGTCGGCGCGCAGGGCGTCGATACGGGCGGCGATCTCGGCCGGCCGGCGCTTGCCGATCATCGGCGCGTCGCAGGCCATCGGGTCGGCCGCCCCGAGCAAAGCGGCGCGGTGGTCCGGCTCGGGCTTGCGGCCCGCGAACCGGTCCAGCAGAGACCGGAACCGGCGCGGACGCCACAGATGGCGCATCAGCGCGGCCTTGCGTTGGTCGGAGGTGCGCAGGCCTTGTACGGCCGCGGTCAGAATGCCGATGTCGCCGGTCGCCGCGCGCAGCGGCAGGCCCCGCAATTGCAGGGCAAACAGCGAGAACACCTCGGCATCGGCCCCTGCCGGGTCGTCGCGGTCAAAGACCTCATAGCCCACCTGGATGTATTCATTGGCGCGGTCGGGGTCATGTTCCTGACGGCGGAACACCTCGCCCGAATAGGTATAGCGCGCCGGTTCGGCCCCGTCGCGCATGTGCATCTGCACCACCGGCAGGGTGAAATCCGGGCGCAGCATCTGTTCGCCGCGCAGCGCGTCCGAGGTGACATAGGCGCGCGCGCGGATATCCTCGCCGTATAGGTCCAGCAGCGTCTCGGCCGATTGCAGCAGCGGCGTGTCGACGACCTGTGCCCCGGCGGCTTCGAAGCGCACGCGCATCATCGCGGCCCGGGCCTGGATCTGGGATCGATTGGGCATGGCTCAGTCCTGACTGTCCAGAATCTCGCGCACCTTGGCGACCAGATCACCGCGCGGCACCTCGAACTGGCTGGGGCGTTCCTTCCATTCCTCGAGCGTGGCGCTCTCGGCGATCTTGGCGCCCAGGATCAGGTCCTTGATCTGAACCACGCCACGGTCCTTCTCGTCCCCGCCCTCGATCACCGCGACGGGCGAGTTCCGCTTGTCCGCGTATTTCAACTGATTGCCGAAATTCTTGGGGTTGCCCAAGTAAACCTCGGCGCGGATGCCGGCATTGCGCAGTTCGGCCACCATCGCCTGATAGTCGGCCATGCGGTCCCGGTCCATCACGGTCACGACGACCGGCCCGGTGTCATGTGACTTGATCCGACCTTTTTCGCGCAGCGCGGCCAACAACCGGTCGACCCCGATCGAGATACCCGTCGCGGGCACTTCCTGTCCGGTGAAACGCTTCACCAGATCATCATAGCGCCCGCCGCCCGAGACCGACCCGAACTGCCTCTTGCGGCCCTTTTCGTCGAAGATCTCGAAGGTCAGCTCGGCCTCGTAGACTGGACCGGTGTAGTATCCCAGCCCTCGCACGACCGAGGGGTCGATCTGGATGCGATCGGCGCCATAACCGCCCGCGGCTAGCAATTCGCCGATCTGTTCCAGTTCCGAGATGCCTTCGGCGCCGATCTTGCTGTCGCCCACGGCCGCGCGCAGGTTAGCCAGCGTTCCGGCGGCGTCATCAGCCTTGGATGTCAGGAAGGCGATCACCGGCTCGGCCTGATCGTCGGACAGGCCCACACCATCGATGAACGCGCCCGAGGCGTCCAGCCGGCCCTTGGTCAGCAACTCGCGCACGCCCTGCTCGCCCACCTTGTCGAACTTGTCGATGGTGCGCAGAACGTCATCGCGCGCCGCCGCGTCCGTGCTGAGGCCCATGGCCTCTAGCACGCCGTTCAGGACCTTGCGGTTGTTGACCCGCACCACATAGTCGCCGCGCGGGATGCCCACGGTCTCCAGCGTGTCGGAAAGCATGGCGCAGATTTCGGCATCGGCGGCCATACTAGCCGTACCCACAGTATCCGCATCACACTGATAGAACTGGCGATACCGCCCCGGCCCCGGCTTTTCGTTGCGCCAGACCGGACCCATCGCATAGCGGCGATAGGGCGTGGGCAGGTCGTTGCGGTGCTGGGCATAGACCCGGGCCAAAGGTGCTGTCAGATCATAGCGCAACGCCATCCAGTCGCCGTTGCCGCCCTCGTCAAACTCCTGCCAGGCGAACACGCCTTCGTTCGGGCGATCGACGTCGGGCAGAAATTTGCCCAGCGCCTCGACCGTTTCCACGGCGCTGCTTTCCAGCGCGTCAAACCCATAGCGATGATAGACGTCCGCAATCGTCCGCAGCATCTCGGTGCGCTGCGTGACTTCCTGGCCGAAATAGTCGCGGAACCCTTTCGGCGTGACGGCCTTGGGGCGGGGCTGTTTCTTGGGCTTGGCCATGTGGGGCGTCCTTGGGATTTCATCACTTGCGCGCGCGGTCTATCCCATGGTCTGGGTCGGGGCAAGCCAGCGCTGGCATTGCGCGCGCCACAGCGGTATGACCGCACCAGATCACAGGAGCCCCAGCGATGCAGCATCTGGAAGAAAAAATTGCCCATCTGACCCGCACCGTGGATGACCTGAGCATGGTGGTCGCCAAGCAGCAGGACGAAATCGACCGCCTGACCCGCCGCGTGGCGATGTTGATGCAGCGCGAAGCCGAACGTGCGCAGGAAGGATCCGGCGGAGTCATTCTGGGCGACGAGCGCCCACCGCACTATTGAGCCCAGCCCCTACAGCCCAAGCGTTGATCTAACGGCATCGTCGACGACACCACCCAACAGGGCATCCTCATCGCCTGCGCAACCTTCGGTCAACGCTGAAAGAAAAGCCTCACGCAGCTTGGCCTTTTCTTCGTCCGAGGATGCAAAATCTTCGATATTAACCTGACGGTTGTACAGTGAAAGAGCGGTCATCTTTCTGACGACGTCGAAAACGTATTCATCATTCCCATCAGCCTCTTCGATGACCGACGCGCAGGTATGGTACATTAGCGGAAGTGCGTCTTGCGCCATCTGGTCGGCGGCCTCGTCCGCCATGCCAATGGACGGGATAAGGATCAAGCCAGCCAGAACAGGTTTGAAATCAAGCAGTCGCATCAGGGCTCCTTTCTGAAGGCGGTCAATCTTGGACACCCCCGTCACTTGCGGTTTGCCCCAATGATGGCACCGACAACCGCACCTGCGGCCGCGCCTTTGCCATCTCCGATCAACGCTCCGACGCCGGCGCCAATCAGGGCGCCCTTCAGCGCATCTTCTTCCTTTTTCTTGTCCGCCAAAGCAGCTGACGCAGGCAAGACGATCAGCGATGCCGCCAATATACAGGCTGGCGCCTGCGCGCATTTCCTCAAGATCCACATTTGGTTGCCCTCCCGTGACCAAGCCCGAACCGGATGGTCAGCGTAGCCCGCTCCTGGAATTCTGGCAACTAAGGCCATCCCCAGGCTATTTGCGCCGAATGCCGATTGGTCTGCCGATCTGCGGCTCGGGGGGCAATGTGGCATGGTCGGACACCATTCGCGCCAGCCGCGCCGCGGCCCAGTCCGGATAGGGTACCGACCGGCCTGTTGTGTGGCTGACATTCATGACCAGGGCCTCTTGGGTGGCACAGACCACGCCATCCTCGGCCGACACCATCTGCGCAAAATAGTGACCACGCTTGTGATCGGCGTCCAGCATCCGAAACCGGAACACCAGCGCCTCGCCCTCGCGAACCTCGCGCAGGAAATGCAGGTGCGACTGCAGGATGTACGGCCCCTGCTCCAGCGCCGCGACCTGCGGTTCGCCCAAGCCCAGATGATCGACCAGCAGCCGTTCAAAGGCCAGATCGAACACCACGCCATAATACCCCACATTCATGTGACCGTTATAGTCGATCCAGTCGGGCCGGACCGTGAAACCGGTGATTTCGACCGGTGCGGGGTACGGGCCGTCATGGCCTCCCAAAGGCTCGTTTTCCCGGGTCATTCGTCGTCTTCCTCCTCGAAGATAGCCACCGCGCGGATGAACCCGGCCGAGGCGCCCTTGATCTTGAACGGAAAGCACGAGATCTCGAACCCCGTGGGCGGCAGGCTTTCCAGATTGGTCAGCTTCTCCATGTGGCAATAGCCGATCTCCATCGACGCGCGATGCCCCTCCCAGATGATCGAGGGGTCATGTGTTTCCGCGTATTCCTGCGCGGTCAGCGGAAAGGGCGCGTCCCAGCTCCAGGCGTCGGTGCCAGTCACGCGCACGCCGCGCTCGGTCAGGTACAGCGTGGCCTCGCGCCCCATTCCGCAGCCTTTCATCAGGTAATCCGGCTGGCCATAGCAGGTGCCGGCCGAGGTGTTGACCACGACGATATCCAGCGGTCGCAGGTCATGCCCGATCCGCTTCAGCTCGGCCGCGACATCGGCGGCGGTGACGACGTAACCATCCTCGAAATGCCGGAAATCCAGTTTCACGCCCGGGTTCATGCACCATTCCAGCGGCACCTCGTCGATGGTGATCGCCCGCTCGCCCCGGTTCATGGTCGAGTGGTGATGGTACGGCGCGTCCAGGTGGGTGCCGTTGTGGGTGGCGATCTGCAAACGTTCGATGGCCCAGCCCTCGCCGCCGGGCAGGTCCTCTTTCTTCAGACCGGGGAAAAAGGCCATCACCTGCTCGGCCGTCTGGTCGTGGCTCATGTATTCGATCTGAGGCAGCATGATCGGCGGGTCCGACACGATGCCGGATTCCAGCGGGACGGACAGATCGACGAAACGGCGGGCCATGAACTCCTCCGGGATTGCGCGGCCCAAGGGTTGGCTGGCTGCAAGCATCTGTCAAGCCAAGAAAAAGGCGGGCACGCAGGCCCGCCTTTTCAGGGTTTTGGTGAGTGGTGGCAGTCGTTACTCGGCCGCGATGGCGTCCTCGATCTTGTCCACGCGGATGGCCGAGAACTTGAACTCGGGGATCTTGCCATAGGGGTCGATGGCCGAGTTGGTCAGGATGTTCGCCGCCGCCTCGACATAGGCGAAGGGGATGAACACCATGTCCTCAACGATCGCCCGGTCGGCACGCACCATGATCTCGATCGAGCCGCGCCGGGTGGTCAGACGCACCATCTCGCCTGGCTCGATCCCCATCAGCTTGAGCGTGCGCGGGTTCATCGAACAGTTCGCCTCGGGTTCGACCGCGTCCAGAACCTTGGCACGACGGGTCATGGACCCGGTGTGCCAGTGTTCCAGCTGCCGCCCTGTAGTGGCGATCATGGGGAATTCCTCGTCCGGGGCCTCATCCGGGGGGATGATGCTGGCCGGAGTGAACTTCGCACGGCCATCCGGGCGCGGGAAGCCGTCGCCGAACACGATGGACTGGCCCGGATCGGTCTCGGACAGCGACGGATAGGTGATGCTCTCGGTCTCGAGCCGCTCCCAGGTGATGTTGTCCAGCGAAGCCATCGTCAGCTTCATCTCGTTGAACACCTGCGAGACATCCTTGTAATCCCAGTTCAGCCCGATGCGCTGCGCCAGATCGACGGTGATCGCCCAATCCTCGCGCGCCTCGCCCGGCGGCGGCACCGCGGGGCGCACGCGCTGCACCTGACGGTTGGTGTTCGACACCGTGCCGTTCTTTTCATACAGCGCCGAGGTCGGCAGGATGATGTCGGCATAGTTCGCCGTTTCGGTCAGGAAGATGTCCTGCACGATCATCAGGTCCAGCTTGGCCAATGCCTCGCGGGCGTGGTTCACGTCGGGGTCGGACATGGCCGGGTTTTCGCCCAGGATGTACATGCCCTTGATCTTGCCCGCATAGGCGTGGTCGATGATCTCGGTCACGGTCAAGCCCTTCTCGTTCGAGAAGTCGCCCGAGTTCCAGACCTGGCTGAACTTGGCCCGCACGGCGTCGTCGGTGACCGACTGATAATCGGGCAGGAACATCGGGATCAGGCCGGCATCCGACGCCCCCTGCACGTTGTTCTGCCCCCGAAGCGGGTGCAGACCCGCGCCGGGCTTGCCCACATTGCCCGTCATCAGCGCCAGCGAGATCAGGCAGCGCGAATTGTCGGTACCGTGGATATGCTGGCTGACGCCCATGCCCCAAAAGATCAGCCCCGCCTTGGCGCTGGCGAAAATCCGGGCCACGCGGCGCAGTTGATCAGGCTCGATGCCGCAGATCGGCGCCATCTTCTCGGGGGTGAACTGGCGCAGGTGCTCCTTCTCGGCCTCCCAGTTATCGGTCCAGCGGTAGATGTACTGGCTGTCATACAGTTCTTCCTCGACGATCACATTCATGATCGCGTTCAGCATCGAGACATCGGCGCCCGGCCGGAACTGCAGCATCTCGGTCGCAAATTTACGCATGCCCACACCGCGCGGGTCCATCACGATCAGCTTGCCGCCGCGCTTGGCGAACTGCTTGAAATAGGTGGCCGCGACGGGATGGTTCTCGATCGGGTTGGCGCCGATGATGATGGCCACATCGGCATTCTCGATCTCATTGAAGGTCGCGGTCACCGCGCCCGAGCCCACGTTCTCGATCAGCGCCGCCACCGAGGAGGCATGGCACAGCCGCGTGCAGTGGTCCACGTTGTTGTGGCCAAAGCCCTGGCGGATGAACTTCTGGAACAGATAGGCCTCTTCGTTGGTGCATTTGGCCGAGCCAAAGCCCGCCACGCTGCGCGGATCCTCATCCCGCAGCTTCATCAGCCCTTTGGCGGCCAGATCCAGCGCCTCGTCCCAGGTTGCCTCACGGAAATGGGTGCTCCAGTCGGCGGGATCGACGTTCAACCCCTTGGGTGGCGCATTCTCGCGCCGGATCAGCGGCTTGGTCAGGCGGTGCGGGTGGTGGATGTAGTCGAACCCGAACCGGCCCTTGACGCACAGTCGGCCCTCGTTGGCGGGGCCGTTGATGCCCTCGACATATTTGACCTTGCCGTCCTTGACCTTGAGGCTGACCTTGCAGCCCACGCCGCAGAAGGGGCAGACGCTTTCGGTCTCGCTGTCGTAGTCCTTGCTGTCGCCGCGCTGCTGGTCGTCCAGCACGGTGGCCGGCATCAGCGCGCCGGTGGGGCAGGCCTGAACGCATTCGCCGCAGGCGACGCAGGTCGACTCGCCCATCGGGTCGTTCTGATCGAACACCACCTGCGCGGTATGCCCGCGACCGGCCATGCCGATCACGTCATTCACCTGCACCTCGCGGCAGGCGCGGACGCAGAGGTTGCAGTTGATGCAGGCATCCAGATTGACCCGCATCGCCACATGGCTGTCATCCAGCAGCGGGATCTTCTCGGGCTCCTTCGCCGGAAAGCGGCTGTCGCTGACATCGTTCAGCTTGGCCATGTCCCAGAAATGGCTGGAGGCATCGTGCGGCTTCTCAGGCTGGTCGGCCACCAGCAGCTCCATCACCAGCGCGCGGGATTTCTCGGCGCGGTCGGTGTCGGTTTTCACCACCATCCCCTCGGCCGCCGGACGGATGCACGAGGCGACCAGCGTGCGCTCGCCCTCGACTTCCACCATACAGGCGCGGCAGTTGCCGTCAGGGCGATAGCCCGGCGCGGGTTTGTGGCACAGGTGCGGGATAACCAGGCCCTTGCCGTTGGCCGCTTCCCAGATCGTGGTGCCCTGAGGCACGGTCACGTCTTCGCCGTTCAGGTTGAAGGTGACGGTCTTGGTTTCGCTTGCGTCAAGCATGGCTGTCTCCCTCAGATCTCATTGGCGAAGTGTTTCATGACCAGGCGGATCGGGTTCGGGGCCGCCTGCCCCAGACCGCAGATCGAGGCATCACCCATCACCTGGCACAGGTCCTCCAGCAGGTCGGTGTCCCACTTGTCGGTTTGCATCAGCTTGACCGCCTTTTCGCAGCCCGCCCGGCAGGGCGTGCACTGGCCACAGCTTTCGTCCTCGAAGAATCGCAGCATGTTCAGCGCAGCATCCCTCGCGGTGTCCTGATCGGACAGGACCACCACTGCGGCGGACCCGATGAAGGTGCCGTGCC
This sequence comes from Ruegeria sp. BHSA162, assembly GCF_059613385.1. Lineage (NCBI taxonomy): Bacteria > Pseudomonadati > Pseudomonadota > Alphaproteobacteria > Rhodobacterales > Roseobacteraceae > Ruegeria > Ruegeria sp. BHSA162. The sequence goes on along the minus strand of NZ_JBXWSK010000007.1, from coordinate 42,069 downwards.
TTTGCAGAGTGTCGAAGTCCAACGGGATGTCGTCCATCGACGCGGGCAGCAGGCCCGAAGACGGCCCGCCCGGTTGATACGCCTTGAAGGCGTCGCCCTCGGCCATGCCCCCGGCGGCATCAATCACGTCCAGAATGGTGGACCCTGCCGGCAGCAGGTAAACGCCGGGTTTCGCCACCCGGCCCGAGACCGAGTAGCTGCGCAGCCCCTTGCGGCCATTCTTTTCAACTGAATTGAGGATTTCCGGGCCTTCCCGGCAGATCTTGGACACCCAGTAGAGCGTCTCGACATTGTGGACCAGCGTCGGGCGGCCGAATACGCCGACCTGCGCCACGAAAGGCGGGCGGTGACGCGGTAGACCCTTTTTGCCCTCGATCGATTCGATCATCGCGGATTCTTCGCCGCAGATGTAAGCGCCCGCGCCGCGGCGCAGGTCGACATAGCCTTTCTCGACGATACCAGCCTGTTCCAGCGCAGTAATCTCGCGCCGCAGGATTTCCAGCACCGCCGGATATTCGTCGCGCATGTAGATGAAGCATGTCTGTGCCTCGACCGCCCAGGCGGCGATCAGCATGCCTTCGAGAAAAACATGCGGCGTGCGTTCCAGATAGTAGCGATCCTTGAAGGTACCCGGTTCGCCCTCGTCTCCGTTCACGGCCAGATAGCGCGGGCCGTCATTCATGCGGACAAAGCCCCATTTCTTGCCCGACGGGAAACCGGCGCCGCCAAGGCCGCGCAGCCCCGAGGCCAGAACCTGTTCCTGAACCGCCTCCCAGTCGCCGCCTTCGCGCAGTTCTTTCAGTTTGGTGTAGCCGCCGTTCTCGACATAGGTCGCAAAGGTCTCATAGTCGGGCAGATGGGCGTGGGTGTCCCCGGCCGCGATGGCGGCCTGTACCTTTTCGGGGGTCGCGTGGTCGATATGGTTGTGCCCGATTTCCAGCACCGGCGCGGTGTCGCAGCGCCCCATGCAGGGAGCACGCAGAACGCGCACTTCGGACGGGTCCAGCCCGTCCTCCAGCGCCTTCTTCAGCTGTTGCGCGCCTGCCATTTCACAGGACAGGGAATCGCAGACGCGGATCGTCAAGGCCGGGGGAGGAGTTTCACCCTCTTTCACCACGTCGAAATGGGCATAGAAAGTCGCGGTCTCGTAGATCTCGGCCTGCCCGATCCGCATCTCGACCGCCAGCGCCGCGATGTGGTCGGAACTGATTTGGCCGTGCGTGTCCTGGATCAGATGCAGAAACTCGATCAGCAGGTCGCGGCGGCGCGGGCGGTCGCCCAGCAGGCGCTGAATCTCGGCCTGCGCCTCGTCGGTGAATTGCCGTCCCTTGGGCGTGTGTCGCCCCTTGCCTTTACCTGACTTCCAGACGCCCTTTGGCGCGCCTGATGGCTTGGTATCCAATGGTGCCATGATGCCCTCCGATCGAGCCTCGTCTCTCATCAGAGTAGCATATCGTCAAATCGCAAAAACCAATGGCACGATAACGACAGTTTATCACCGCAAAGACGTCACGACCTGCCGCAATGCGCCAACGGTGGGCAATTCCGGATCCCGCGCCAGCGTCGCCAGACAGATCGGCTTGCTGACCACAGGATCAACCAGAGGCAGGACACGCGTGCCTTTCAAATCGCCGAGCGCCCGCACCAGAACCCTTGGCACGACCGTCGCCGCCAGCCCTTCGCGCGCCATGACCATCGAGGCAGTAAATCCGCTGGTTTCGGCCACCACACGCGGATGCAACCCCTGTTCGGCAAATATCCTGTCGAGGATGCGCCTGTTCTGCATCTGGGGCTCCAGCAGGCTGAGCGGGAACTCGGCCACCCGTGCCCAGGGGATCGGGCCCGTGCCCTGCGTCATATGCTCGGGTACGAGCAAAACATAGGTTTCCTCGTACAAAGGCTGCACATAGCGCAGATCAGTGCCGATGCTGTCGCCATAGGTGATCCCGGCATCCAGGCTGCCTTCGTCCAGACGGTGCTGGATTGCCGTGGCCGACATCGTCTCGATCCGCGACAGGATACGCGGATGCGCCTGCTGCAGCCGCTTGACCAAGCGGCCAGTAAACGCGATGGCGGTCGGGATCACGCCCAGGATCAGTGTACCGGTGATCTCGCCCTTGATCGCCTGCACCTCCTGCTCGAGCGCTTTGGCGTCATCCAGTATGCGGCGAGCGCGGCGGACGATCATCTCGCCCTCTTCGGTCAGGCCCTGAAAGCGGTTCGCACGGCGGACGATGGACACGCCAAGCCGATCCTCGAGGTTGCGGATACGCATCGAGAACGCGGGCTGCGAAATACCGCACTCCTCGGCCGCCTTGGCAAAATGGCGGTGGCGCGCCAAGGCGCTGAGCAGTTGCAGATCGCGGATTTCGAACACGTGCGGGCCTCGGGCGGATTGGAGCGATACCGTAAGATACCGCCAATGCCCGCCCAGAAAAGCTGTTTCGTGATCAGGTGTTGAACAGGAAGTGCATCACGTCGCCGTCCTTGACGACATAGCTTTTGCCTTCTGCACGCATCTTGCCGGCCTCTTTGGCACCCTGTTCGCCATTGCACGCCACGAAGTCATCATAGGCAATGGTCTCGGCGCGGATGAAACCCTTTTCAAAGTCCCCGTGGATGACACCGGCCGCCTGAGGCGCTGCAGTACCCCTGCGAATGGTCCAGGCGCGGGCCTCTTTCGGGCCGACCGTGAAATAGGTTTCCAGTTTGAGCAGGTCGTACCCCGCACGGATCAGCCGATCGAGGCCCGGTTCTTCGAGCCCCATCTCTTCGAGGAACATCTGCGCCTCTTCAGGCTCCAGCAGACTGATCTCTTCTTCGATCTTGGCGCTGATGATGACATGGGCATTGCCCTGCGCCGCGGCCATCTCGGCCACACGCGCGGAATATTCATTGCCTTCGGCAGCGTCTTCTTCCGAGACATTGCAGACATACAGGACCGGCTTGGTGGTCAGCAACTGCAGCATCTTCCAGGCTTTTGCATCCTCGTCAGACACCTCGACCAAACGGGCGGGTTTGCCGCTTTCCAGCATCTCTTGCGCGGTGGCCAGCAACCGATCCTGCTGCTGCGCCTCCTTGTCGTTGCCCTTGAGCTTGCGCACGAGGTTGGCGCGACGCTTTTCGATGCTTTCCAGATCGGCCAGCATCAGTTCGGTTTCGATGGTCTCGGCATCGGCCACCGGATCGACCTTGCCTTCGACATGGGTCACATCGCCATCCTCGAAACAGCGCAGCACATGAGCGATGGCATCGGTTTCGCGAATGTTGGCCAGAAACTGGTTCCCCAGCCCCTCACCTTTTGAAGCGCCTTTGACCAGGCCTGCAATATCCACGAAGGTCATCCGGGTCGGGATGATCTGCTTCGACTTAGCGATCGCAGCCAACTTGTCCAGACGCGCATCGGGAACGGCCACGTCACCCACATTGGGTTCGATCGTGCAGAAAGGGAAATTCGCCGCCTGCGCGGCCGCGGTCTTGGTCAGCGCGTTGAACAGGGTCGACTTGCCGACATTCGGCAGACCCACGATACCCATTTTAAAGCCCATGACGGCCTCCTGATGCCATTCGCGGGCTGCTTCTATGCGGGTCCGGTGCAATGCGCAAGGCACCTGCGGCTGCTGGCCTTGAGTCCAAACTGCAACATCACGAAAATGTAGGGAAAACGTGTGCTTGTTGACATTGAATACGAGAGAATAGTGTCAAACTTTAACTTTGTAACGAATATCAACAGCGAATATCCCCATGAAAAACCTCCTTTCAAGCACCGCTTTTCTGGCTTTTTCAACAGCCGCGCAGGCGCAGTCGGTGATTTTCGGCGCCGGCTACGCCGACTATTCCGACAGCAGTTCGATTGACCAGGCGATCTTTTCCCTCGAATACCAGCACCGGCCATTTCACGAGGCCACCCGCTTCAGCGCTGCGCTGGGGGCCGCGCTGTCGGTGGACGAGGATGGAAACACACATATCGGCGCCGGGGTGATCGGGGTCTATTCCTTTGCCGACAGATGGTTTGTGGAAGGTAGCGTGATGCCGGGATTCTACAGCGAAGCCAACGAATTGAACGATTTGGGCGGGAGCTTCGAAATCCGAAGCCTTTTCGGGCTGGGCTATACGTTGAACAACGGCAATGACGTATCGCTGGCCGTGACCCACAAATCGAACGCCAGCACGCAAGAGGAAAACCCCGGCGTGAACGCGCTCTTGCTGCGGTATCACCTGAACTTCTGACCCCACCGCTCAGGACGGGATTGATTTTCGGCCAAAGTTTCTGCACATCAGGTCCAAACCTGTATGCAAGGATCGTCCATGACCCGTATCGACGCCAAGTTCGCCGCCCTGAAAGCCGAGGGGAAGAAGGCCTTTGTCGCCTATATCATGGCCGGGGATCCCGACTATGACACCTCGCTTGAGATTGTTCGGGGCCTGCCGGCGGCCGGCGTGGACGTGATCGAACTGGGCCTGCCCTTCACCGATCCGATGGCGGACGGCCCCACCATTCAGGCGGCTGGTCAAAGGGCGCTGGACGGTGGCATGACGCTGCAGCGCACGCTGGATCTGGCCAAGGCATTCCGGGAAACCGATGACACCACCCCGATCGTACTGATGGGCTATTACAACCCGATCTACAGCCGCGGCGTGGACAAGTTCCTTGCCGACGCCAAAGAGGCCGGCATCGACGGCCTGATCGTCGTCGACCTGCCACCCGAAGAAGATGAAGAACTGTGCCTGCCCGCGCAGGCGGCCGGTCTGAACTTCATCCGGCTGGCCACGCCAACCACGGATGACAAGCGCCTGCCGCGGGTGCTGCAGAACACATCGGGCTTTGTTTATTACGTCTCGATCACCGGCATCACCGGCGCGGCCGAAGCCGAGGCAACCGATGTCGGCCCCGAGGTCGCGCGCATCATGGCGGCGACTGATCTTCCGGTGATCGTGGGGTTCGGCATCAATACGCCCGAGAAATCACGTGCCATCGCCAGCGTTGCTGACGGGGCGGTCGTCGGCTCGGCCATTGTCAGTCAGATCGCCGCCGGCAAACCCGTGGCCGAGGTTCTGGACTTCGTGAAATCGCTGGCAGACGGCGCCCACAGCGCCTGAGGTCAAAATCCCAAACGGATTGCAACCGCTGCAGGCCGCACGCCTGCGGCGGTTTTTCTTTGCGCCTTTGACCCACCTGACCACATGCGCAACTGGCCGTTGCGCCGCGGCGGAAGAATTGGTAAAGAAACCTAACCAATCTGCAGAAGGGCGCGGCCATGCCTGTCATTACCAATATCGACGACCTGAAACGCATCTATGAACGCCGGGTGCCCCGGATGTTCTATGACTATGCCGAAAGCGGCAGCTGGACCGAGCAGACCTTCCGCGACAACAGCTCGGACTTCCACGACATCCGCCTGCGCCAGAAGGTTGCGGTGGACATGTCCGGCCGCTCGACCGCGTCGCAGATGATTGGACAGGACTTTGCCATGCCGGTGGCCCTTGCACCCGTGGGCCTGACCGGGATGCAGCATGCGGATGGTGAAATGAAGGCCGCCAAGGCCGCGCTGGATTTCGGCGTGCCCTTCACGCTGTCGACCATGTCGATCAACTCGATCGAGGATGTGGCCGAGCATACCGGCGCGCCGTTCTGGTTCCAGCTGTACACCATGAAGGACGAAGATTACGTCCGCCGCCTGATCCAGCGCGCCAGGGATGCCAAATGCTCGGCCCTGGTCATCACCCTGGATCTGCAGATCCTCGGCCAACGGCACAAGGACCTGAAGAACGGCCTGTCGGCCCCGCCGAAACTGACGGCCAAAACCATCGCCAACCTGATGACGAAATGGGCCTGGGGCATCGAGATGCTGGGCGCGAAACGGCGCGAGTTCGGCAATATCGTGGGCCATGTCGAGGGCATCTCGGACGCCTCATCGCTGGGCGCGTGGACCGCCGAGCAGTTCGATCCCAGCCTCGACTGGAAGAAGATCGAGAAACTGATGGAGCAATGGGGCGGCAAGGTGATCCTGAAGGGCATCCTGGACCCCGAAGACGCCAAGATGGCGGCCAAGTTGGGCGCCGACGCCATCGTGGTGTCGAACCACGGCGGGCGGCAGTTGGATGGCGCGCTCAGCTCGATCCGGATGCTGCCACGGATCATGGATGCGGTGGCCGGCGACGTCGAAGTGCATCTCGACAGCGGCATCCGCTCGGGGCAGGACGTGCTCAAGGCGCTGGCGCTGGGGGCCAAGGGCACCTATATCGGGCGCGCATTCGTCTACGGGCTGGGCGCGATGGGCCAAAAGGGCGTGACCACCGCGCTGGAGGTGATCCAGAAGGAACTGGACACCACCATGGCCCTGTGCGGCGAACGCAACGTGGCCGATCTGGGGCCGCACAACCTGCTTGTCCCGCAGGACTTCTGCGGCCGCTGGCAGGAATGACGCGGAATTCGTTTTTACCCCTTTCCAAATGGCCGGATTCGGTCTAAGGACGCCGCTTCACGCGGGGTGACAGCCTTGGAGGCACCCTGCCCTAACATTGGAGATTTATCATGGCTGGTGAGATTCCTGATCTCGTAGCTCTGGAACGGACGGGGACAGGCAAGGGCGCCGCTCGTCAGGCACGCCGCGACGGCATGGTTCCGGGCATCGTATTTGGTGGCGAGAAAGACCCGCTGCCGATCCAGATTCCGTTCAACGAACTGTTCAAGCGCCTGAAGGCAGGCCGCTTCAAGTCGACCCTGTGGAACCTGAAGGTCGAAGGCCACGAAGACGTCCGCGTCATCTGCCGCGACGTTCAGCGTGATGTCGTCAAGGACCTGCCGACCCACCTGGACCTGATGCGTCTGCGTCGCACCACCAAGATCGCCCTGTACATCCCCGTCGAGTTCATCAACGAGGAAGAGGCCCCCGGCATCAAGAAGGGCGGCGTTCTGACCGTTGTCCGTCCCGAGGTCGAGCTGGTCTGCACCGCCGGCGACATCCCCGAAAAGATCACCGTCGATCTGACCGGTCTGGAAATCAACGACGTTGTCACCATCTCGTCGGTTGACCTGCCCAACGGCACCAAACCGACCATCGACCGTGATTTCGTGATTGCGAACATCTCGGCACCGACCGGCCTGGCGTCCAGCGACGATGAAGAAGTCGAAGGTGCAGAGGAAGTCGCAGCCGACGAAGTTGAAGTCGTAGGCAAAGACGAAGAATAAATCCGGATCCTTCGGATTGGAATTTGAAGCGGGGCCTCGTCCAGGGCCCCGTTTTTCTTTGAACGACCGGCTGGCACTGGAAAGGCATCTCGTGCAATTCTGCGCCGGACCGAAACGCACAAGGAATTCGCGATGAAGCTGTTTGTCGGATTGGGCAATCCGGGCGCAAAGTATGCCCGCAACCGGCACAATATCGGTTTCATGGCGGTGGATGCCATCGCCAGGGATCATGGCTTTGGGCCATGGCGTTCGAAATTTCAGGGTGAAATATCCGAAGGAATGCTGGGCCGAGAGAAGGTCCTGCTGCTGAAACCCATGACCTTCATGAACCGCTCGGGCCAATCGGTCGGCGAGGCCATGCGGTTCTTCAAGCTCGACTCAACCGATGTGACCGTTTTCCATGACGAACTGGACCTTGCACCCGGGAAGGTTCGCGCCAAGGCCGGTGGCGGCCATGCCGGGCATAACGGCCTGCGGTCGATCCACGACCATATCGGTGCCGCGTATGACCGTGTCCGGCTGGGGATCGGCCATCCCGGACGCAAAGAGCTGGTTTCGCCCTATGTTCTGGGCGATTTCGCCAAGGCCGACGCCGACTGGCTGGACGATGTTCTGCAAGGTGTTGCAGACGGGGCGGTCCATCTGGCTGCGGGCGATGCGGCCAAGTTCATGAACGCCGTGGCGCTGCGAACAGCGCCACCGCGCAGTTCCACCACGACGCCCAAATCCGAAACCAAGACCTCTCCTGCCCCGCAAGCCGAGACGCAAACGCCCGATGACCGCACGGCGATGCAGAAGCTGTTGGACAAGTTCCGATAGCGGCAAAGACCTTCCGCAACGTAGCAATTGCAGAATTTCCGTCATCACGATCCAATGCCGCCAAACGGGAGGAAAATCATGAAAACAGGTCTGAAGTGGCTGCTGCGAATCGTCCTGACGCTGGTCTTGGCCGCTGCAGTTGTCGGTTTCTGGAAGCGCGAGGAAATCCAGCGCCTTCTGGCGGTGAACTCTCTGTTTTCCGAAGAAAAGATCGTTCAGAATTTCTCTCACATGGACGCGGCGTTTCTGACCGTCGACCTCCCTCGCGGGAATGGTCCCACCTGGGACCTGCCCTATGGCGCTGAATTCGACCTGCCCGCCGAGACGCAAGACTGGATCGAAGAGCGCGCCGTCACATCCCTGCTGGTGATGCAGGACGGGCAGATCCGGTTCGAGGAGTATTTTCTGAGCACATCGCCGGAGGACCGCCGGATCTCGTGGTCGATGGCCAAAAGCTATTTGTCCGCTCTGTTCGGCATCCTTCTTAAGGAGGGCGCCATAGCCTCGCTGGATGATCCGGTCATCAAATATGCCCCCAAGCTGCAGGGCAGCGCCTATGAAACAGCCACGATCCGCAACGTGCTGAACATGGCCAGCGGTGTAACCTTTGACGAAGACTATCTGGACCCGAAATCCGACATCAACCGTATGGGTCGGGTCGTCGCCCTGGGGGGCGAGTTGGATGACTTTGCGGCCTCGTTGAAGGACAGTTTCGCGGCACCGGGCGAGACCTGGCAGTATGTTTCCATCGATACCCATGTCATTGGAATGGTGATCCGAGGGGCGACGGGTCAAAGCGTCGCCGCATTGCTAGACGAAAAGATCCTGCAGCACCTCGGTCTTGAGCGGGACGGATACTATATCACCGACGGCGCAGGCGTCGCCTTTGTTCTGGGTGGCTTGAATTTCACGACGCGGGATTACGCCCGCTTTGGCCAAATGATCCTGCAGAACGGCGTGCGCGATGGGCGCCAGATCGTTCCGGCCGACTGGATCAAGGAATCCACCTTGCCAAGCGCGCCGACCGAACCCGGAAAGATCGGCTACGGATATCAGTGGTGGATCCCCGTTGGCGCCCATGACGGTGAGTTTCTGGCACGCGGTGTTTATGGCCAGTACATGTATTTCGACCAGTCGCGCGGCGTGCTGATCGTAGCCACGGGCGCTGATCGGAAGTTCCGCGAGCCCGGTGTTAATGAGCAGAACATCGAAATGTTCCGCAAGATCGCGCAAAGCCTGTAAGGTGGCTGCATGCAAAAGCAGGACAGCATAAATGTTCTGGGCGGCGTGCTGGCTCCGTGTTCACGAAAGCCCCTGACCGGTTTTTTCCGCGACGGGGCCTGCAACACCTGCCCTGAGGATCGCGGCAGCCACACGGTCTGCGCTGTGATGACGGCCGAGTTTCTGGCCTATTCAAAATATGTCGGCAACGACCTGAGCACGCCACGGCCCGAATTCGATTTCCCGGGCCTGAAACCTGGCGACAGCTGGTGCCTGTGTGCCGCGCGGTTCATGCAGGCCCATGATGAGGGCTGTGCGCCAAAGGTTCATCTTGAGGCGACTCATCAGCGCGCACTGGAAATCGTGCCGCTGCACGTTCTGACCAGCCACCGCGCAGACTCCGAACAGTGAACCGGGAATAAAAAAACCCGGCATGGTTGAAGCGTGCCGGGTCTTGTTCTTTGCGCAGCCCTCAGGTTGCGTCGCGACCCTCGGTATCAGACATGTCGAAGTTCAGATACTTGGCGACTGTTTGCACATCCTTGTCGCCACGTCCGCACATGTTCATGCAGATGATGTGATCCTTTGGCAGCTCCGGCGCGATCTTCATGACATGCGCCAGCGCGTGGCTGGGTTCGAGCGCAGGGATGATCCCCTCGGTCGCGCAGCACAGCTGGAACGCCTCAAGCGCCTCTTTGTCGGTGACCGAGACATACTGCGCGCGCCCGATATCGTGCAGCCAGGAGTGTTCGGGGCCAATGCCCGGATAGTCGAGCCCGGCCGAAATCGAGTACCCCTCGAGGATCTGGCCGTCGTCGTCCTGCAGCAGATAGGTACGGTTGCCGTGCAGAACACCCGGCCGGCCGCCGGTGAGAGAGGCGCAATGCTCCATCTTTTCGTTGACGCCCTTGCCGCCCGCTTCGACGCCGATGATGTTGACCGATTTGTCGTCGAGGAAGGGATAGAACAGCCCCATGGCGTTCGAGCCGCCACCGATTGCCGCGATGATCGTGTCCGGCAAGCGACCCTCGGCCTTCATCATCTGTTCCTTGGCTTCCTTGCCGATGATCGATTGGAAGTCGCGCACCATCGCCGGGTACGGATGCGGTCCGGCCACCGTACCGATGCAATAGAACGTGTCGCGCACATTTGTTACCCAGTCGCGCAGCGCGTCGTTCATCGCGTCCTTCAGGGTGCCGCGGCCCGAGGTCACCGGAATCACCTCTGCCCCCAGCAAGCGCATGCGGAACACGTTGGGCGCCTGCCGCTGGACATCATGTGCGCCCATGTAGACCACGCATTTCAGACCGAACTTGGCGCAGACCGTCGCGGTGGCGACACCGTGCTGCCCTGCCCCGGTCTCGGCGATGATCCGGGTCTTTCCCATGCGGCGCGCCAAGATGATCTGGCCCAGCACGTTGTTGATCTTGTGCGCGCCGGTGTGGTTCAACTCGTCGCGCTTCATATAGATCTTGGCGCCACCCAGATGTTCGGTCAGGCGCTCGGCGTGATACAGGGGCGACGGACGGCCCACGTAGTTGGCCCACAGATCGTCCATCTCGGCCCAGAAACTCGGGTCGGTCTTGGCCTTCTCGTATTCCTCCTCCAGCGACAGGATCAACGGCATCAGAGTCTCGCTGACGAAGCGTCCGCCGAAAATGCCGAAGCGGCCGTTTTCATCCGGGCCGGACATGAAGGAATTGAACAGATCATTGGCCATGGTGGTCTCCATCGTCGTGCCTGTTGTTATTAGGAGGTGCCGGCGGGATTTGCCATCGCAAATCGCACTATTCCGCCGCGGTACTGCCGTTCATCCAGATAGTCAGCGCCTGTTCCCGGGTCGGAATGGCGATGCAGGCAAAGTGACGGAAATGGTAGGTATTGGTCAAACGTGGGGCAGCTTGCATCACCCCTCGGTGCGGGTTCGACTGGGCAAAGGTCAGCATGGCTTCGACGTCGTGCCAAACGCTGAGCGAGAAATACGCGCCCTCATGCGAAAACACCTCGGCATGGAGGCACAAGGGATCGCCCTTGGCCTGGCGCAAGGCCTTGCCCGCGCGCCAGAAAAACTCGGGCCCATGGTACCATCGCTTCAGTGAAACCGCGCCGATTGCAGCCAGCATCCCGCATCCTCCCCTTTGAGAAGAATACGCAGGCGCGTTCCGGTCAGATCACCGTGCCGCTTCAATAAATGAGCGGATCAGGCCCGGATCCTTGACACCCGGGGCGCTTTCCACGCCCGATGCCACGTCCACCTGCTTTGCACCGGTCATACGGATCGCCTCGGCTACGTTGTCCGGGTTGAGCCCCCCCGACAGCATCCACGGCGTCCGCCAGTATTTGCGACCGGCGAGCAGACGCCAGTCAAAAGGCAAACCGTTGCCGCCGGGTAGCTCAGAGTTCTTCGGCGGTTTGGCGTCAACCAACAACTGATCGGCCACGTCCGAATACAGGTCTATTGCGGCCAAATCCTCGGCTTCCGCCACTCCAATCGCCTTGATCACCGGCAAGCCGTAGCGTGATTTGACCTCGGCCACGCGCTCGGGGCTTTCGGCGCCATGCAGCTGCAGCATGTCCAGTGGAACCCCCGCGACGATTTCATCCAACTGCGCGTCGCTGAAGTTCACCGCCAATGCCACCTTGGCTACGCCGACCGGCACGTCACTGGCCAGCGCCGCTGCCTGGGCAATCGGTGCATAGCGTGGAGACTTGGGAAAGAAATTGAACCCAATGTAACGCGCACCTGCTTCAACGGCGGCACGCACATGCTCGGGTGCGGTCAAGCCGCATATTTTTACGCTGATCTCGGAAGACATCGGCTCTCAGCTGGCCTCGTCCAGAAGGGCAAGCACATCGTCCTGGCCTTCGTTCTGCTTCTTCTTGAGCTTCTTGACCTCGCGCTCGAGCTTCTTGACCTCGGTCTTTTTGACGGTGGCGTCCTTTCGGTGCTTGTGCTCACGCAGCCATTCCCACAGAAAACCGATGACAAGGCCGGCCACAATCCCGACAAGAACTACAAGAAACAACGGCAGCGAAGTGGCCAGATTGAAGCCAAGCAAGTCAGACAAGGCGTCCGGCATCAACTGCAACTGAACCATCTGGCGATTGGCCAACGAGACCGAGACAAGGACGATCCCCAGGACCGCAAGAAAACCGTATCGAATGTAGCGCATCATGAGATCACGCTTTACCGTTCAAACGATCCCTTAGCAACTTGCCGGTCTTGAAAAACGGCACGCACTTTTCCTCGACTTGAACCGTCTCGCCAGTGCGTGGGTTCCGGCCGACCCGCGCATCCCGTTTCTTGACCGAAAAAGCTCCGAAGCCCCGCAGTTCGACACGGTCACCGCGCGCCATCGCGTCTGTGACTTCCTCGAATACGGTATTCACGATCCGCTCGACATCACGTTGGTACAGATGTGGATTTTCGTCGGCGATTTTCTGAATCAGTTCTGAACGGATCATGCGTGCTACCCTCCCAGGTCACCGTGTCATCTCGTCTACTGGTTTGGTCAGTATAGGAAAAAACGGTGCCGGGTGGAATGTAAACTCTGTGTGTCCGGGGTGCATTTTCCAAGAAAGCACCGGAAATTCGCCTGTAGAGACGCGAATCCGGCGGTTCATGCCTGCACCTATCACCGAATAACTCGCAAAACCGGAACACATTGATTCGCAAAAGAAACGGCCCCGCTCGGGATGAGCGGGGCCGTCTGAGTGTTCAAAACTGCAAGTCTGGCTTAGTCGCCGGACTTCAGCGCTGCGCCAAGGATATCGCCCAGCGATGCACCCGAGTCGGAGGAACCGTACTGTTCCACGGCCTCTTTCTCTTCGGCGATTTCGCGCGCCTTGATCGACAGGCCCAGACGGCGGGTCTTGCTGTCCACGTTGGTGACGCGGACGTCGACCTTGTCACCGACCGAGAAACGCTCGGGGCGCTGTTCGGCACGGTCTCGGCTCAGGTCCGAACGGCGGATGAAGGACTTCATGCCTTCGTACTCCACCTCGATGCCGCCATCTTCGATCGCGGTCACTTCGACGGTGATGACCGAGCCACGCTTCACGCCGCCCACGGCTTCGGCGAACTTGTCACCGCCCAGGGCTTTGATCGACAGCGAGATCCGCTCTTTTTCGACGTCAACTTCCGAGACAACCGCCTGAACGACGTCGCCCTTGCGGTAGTTCTGGATGGCATCTTCGCCACGCTCGTCCCACGACAGGTCGGACAGGTGAACCATGCCGTCGATGTCGCCTTCCAGGCCGATGAACAGACCGAATTCGGTGATGTTCTTGACTTCGCCTTCGACCTGCGTGCCCTCGGGGTGCGTTTCTGCAAACACTTCCCACGGGTTGCGCTGGGTCTGCTTGAGGCCCAGAGACACGCGACGCTTGGCGCCGTCGATTTCCAGAACCATGACATCGACTTCCTGGCTGGTCGAAACGATCTTGCCGGGGTGGACGTTTTTCTTGGTCCAGGACATCTCGGACACGTGCACCAGACCTTCGACACCGGGCTCCAGCTCGACGAACGCGCCGTAGTCGGTGATGTTGGTGACGCGACCCTTGTGCACCGAACCCAGCGGGTACTTGGCGCCAACCAGATCCCACGGATCTTCCTGCAGCTGCTTCATGCCCAGGCTGATGCGGTGGGTTTCCTTGTTGATCTTGATGACCTGAACCTTGATGGTTTCGCCGATCGTCAGGATCTCGGACGGGTGGTTCACACGGCGCCATGCCATGTCGGTGACGTGCAGCAGGCCGTCAACGCCGCCCAGATCAACGAATGCACCGTATTCGGTGATGTTCTTGACGACACCCTCGACGGTCTGACCTTCGGACAGGTTGCCGATGACCTCGGCACGCTGTTCGGCACGCGATTCTTCCAGGATTGCACGACGCGAGACAACGATGTTGCCACGGCGGCGGTCCATTTTCAGGATCTGGAACGGCTGCTTCAGACCCATCAGCGGGCCAGCGTCGCGCACGGGGCGAACGTCAACCTGGCTGCCGGGCAGGAACGCAACTGCGCCACCGAGATCCACGGTGAAGCCACCTTTGACGCGACCAAAGATAGCACCTTCGACGCGCTGGTCGTCGGCATATGCTTTTTCCAGACGGTCCCATGCCTCTTCACGGCGGGCCATCTCGCGCGAGATGACGGCTTCGCCACGGGCGTTTTCTGCGGCGCGCAGGTAGACTTCGACCTCGTCGCCAACAGCGATTTCAGGAGCTTCGCCGGGATTTGCGAATTCTTTCAGATCGACACGGCCTTCCATCTTGTAGCCTACGTCGATGATGGCCTGGCCCGCTTCGATCGCGATGACCTTGCCTTTGACAACCGAACCCTCTTCGGGGGTGTCCATTTCGAAGCTTTCGTTCAGGAGGGCTTCGAATTCCTCCATGGATGCGTTAGCCATGTGGCGTTGTTTTCCTTTACATAACGTTTTTGCTGGCCGAGCGGTTGTCTCCGCCGGTCTTGTTTCATGATGTCCTCTGGCGTGACCCGGTGCGCATCTGGCTAAACAAACACAAAGGGCCGAGGAAACCCGGCCCTGCTCAGATACGTCGCCCGGGCGTTGACCGCCCTTGTTCAGACAGCGCGCGTATAGGCGGATTCTAGGCGCAGCGCAAGCAGAAAGGCCCATATTGCAAGCCGACGCAGAATTCCGCTTGCGTTTTCCGGGCCAGCTACTCCTCCCAAATCCGGGCATCCCTCAGCAGCATGGCCTGCTCGATCGCATTCAAACGCGCCAGTGCGTCGGCCGGGGCCTTTGCCCCACCGGCTGCCTTCCAAATCTTGAGGGCCGAGTTCGGACTCCACGGCAAACAGGCATTCGCAAGCCACTGACGCAACTGAGGCGGAAGGGTGTCATAGGCCTGCATCGCGGGGCGTTGCCGTCTCCGGCGGTTCAGGCGGCTGCGCAGATTGCGTCTTTGATTGGTCATGGGCATCGACTGTACCAATGCGAATTTTCAGAGCGGGAACTGGACCGGACGGATTGGGTTGGGGAAACGTCCCAACTGGTATGTTATGTTATTACGTAACATACTTTTGTTGCGCAACCCCGGATTGAGGTCAAAAAAGGCAGGGTTCTGCAACCCTGCCCTCAACCATTTCGAAGCTCTCAATATTAGCCGAAGCCGAGAGACCTAGAACAGTTGCAGGTCTTTCTTGCCGCTTTGAATCTCGGCCAGGTTCGGCATGTTCTGGATGACCACCGGTTCGGGCGCGGCACCCGGCATCGGAACGGTCGGCTGTGCCGCCTTGGCCATCGCAAAGGTGGGTTGCTTGAGCTCTCCGCGAATGTCGCGCAGAAGGGTTTTGTGATCCGGCATCGCTTTCAGGATCTGCGCAAGGTCCACTTTCGCGCCCTTCCACCATTGGAACCAGATGTCCTTCCGCAATGGTCGAATGCGATCACGAATTCCTGTGCCATACCCCGTGTCATAGACCTGCTTGCCCAGCAGAACCGTCTGATAGACGCGATGGTCAAACAGCGTTGCAAACTCGACATCGTGCTGCATCGGAAGGCGGTTCTTCCAAAGCTCGAGGTTTTCAGCAAGCCTGTCCGGCACCTTCATCTCGGTCCGCGCGTCGATCCAGTATTGATCATCGGTGCGATTGTTCAGCTTGTAATGCAGGCAAATGAAATCCAGCACTTCGTCATAGAGCTTGTTCATCTGACGATTGTACCTGTCCCTCAATGAGGGTTCGATATCGCGGGTCGGCAAATGCTCGGCGAACCAGCGCACAGCATGGTCGACCATATGGATCGCAGTGCTTTCAAGCGGCTCGATGAACCCACCGGCCAGCCCGATTGCAACGCAGTTCTTCACCCACGCATTGCGAACGCGCCCGATCCGCATGGGGATCACCCGCGGCGTCGCGCCTTTGCCGCTGTCACCCAGCCACTCCAGATATTCGTCCGCCGCTTGATCATCCGTCCGGTGCGCGGATGAATACACGTATCCCGTGCCCACCCGGTTGTAGAGAGGCACGCGCCATGTCCAACCAGCGCCAAGTGCAGTCGACCGCGTGACGCTTTCGATCTTCCGCGGATTGGGGTGCTCGATCTGCAACGCCATGGCACGGTCGTTCGGCAGATAGTCCGAATAATCCATGAACGGCTCGCCCAGTGCCTGATTGATGATCAGGCCGCGGAAACCGGTGCAGTCCACGACCATTTCAATATCGTGGCGTCCTGCACGCTCAAGCATCAGATGGCTGACATTACCCTGTTCATTCAACTCGACCGACTGCACCTCATCGCGGATATGTTCGACGCCACGCTGCGTACAGACCCTGGTCAGCATGCCTGCGAATTTTACGGCGTCCAGGTGATAGGCATAGCCAAACCGCTGCTCGAATTCGGGTTGCCCCAGAAGCCGCGCGCCCTTGCACAGCCGGGCCAGATCATCATGCGGCGAGATGGACTGAGTGAAATCCCGGTCCCCGTTGCCAAACCGAAGGAAGTATTCGGCAGCCTCGAGGCCCTCCAGCATCTGGCCATGGGCAAATGGGTTCACGTAGTCGATGCGCTTTCCCTTTGCGTCCTTGTTCCAGTTGCAGAATTTGACGCCCAGCTTGAACGAAGCATTGGTTTCGCGGAAAAAGTCTCGCTCGGAAATTCCAGCCTGACGGAGCGTGACTGGCATACGTGGCACGGTCGCTTCACCAACGCCGACCGTGGCGATGTTCGGGCTTTCGATCAGGCAGATCCGCGGACGGTCCTTGGGTGCTGACGTGCGCGAAAACACCATCTCGAGTAGCAGCGCCGTCATCCAGCCGGCCGTACCGCCACCCACGATGGTGATTTTTTGCAAACGATTATTCATGTTGTTCTGTCCCTGTTGGCTGTGAGGATTATGCGGCCGCCTGCCCGTTTTGCCGGGCCTCGGTGGCGACCTCCCCTTATCGCTGAGGGAAACTATAGCAGCTTTCAGGCATCCAGCTAGGGCCAATGGCGGCATCAAGTGGGCCCAAACGGGCGCCTTTGCCAAAGCAACGCATGGTCACGACCTGCTTCCCTTGCACTGAACGGCCAGCGATGATGGATGAGCCTTTCGAGGCAACCTCAGATGTCCTCGCCTTTCTTCAGAAGATCGTCGATCAGTTCGCGTTGCAGATCATGGCTGTCGCCACCGCCGAACTCGGCCGCACCCCCGGAATAGAGAGTGCCATAGGTCCGAGCGATATTGACGGTCTGCGCCAGGCCCGAGATCAGTTGATCCTTGTTCAGCCGTGACAGCGGGTGGATGAACACGGCCCACAAGGTTCCGTTGGCGATCGCATAGCGCGCGTCCAGCGTGCTGTCGAAATTGGCCTGCATCATGCGCTGCAAGTCTTCGGCCGAAAGCTCTGAGGTGCCGCTGATCGCAACCATCGCCCGCATCCGGTCTGCATGCACATCAGTAACAACCAGCACCGGCACATCGGAAATCGTCATGGTAAAGCCCGGACCCTGCGGCTCGGCATCGGGGTCGAGAGCAAAGATGATCTTGCCCAGTCTCTCGTAGGTCATCGGTGGCTCGGCTTCCTGTGCCAACGCATGGCCGGCCAACAAAACCCAAATCAAGGCAAATCGGATCATCCGTTCTCTCCACCATAGACGCGTTCAGCCTAAGCGGGGACTGATCAACTGGCCAAACACAGCTTGGTGAGCCGGTTTGGCAGACTCTCGGCAAGTGCGAACGATCTGCAAGGTTTTTCGTTCGCCCTGCGATTACGCGTCCGCACGCCCGCATTTATCTGTTCAACACGGGTCGGCGCGAGTGCCGGCCACAACTGAACACGAAAGGAACACACAATGAAATCTGTTGTACTCAGCGCCCTTGTCGCCGTCCTGCCGATGATCGCCGCACCGGCTTTTGCGGCGGATGAGATCAATGTTTCGAACGGGATCTCGGCCGGCGGTGCACCGCTGGCTGCTCACGGGGTCGATCTGGTTGCGCTGGTCACCGACGGCAACCCGGTCGAAGGGTTCGCCACGCATTCGGCCACCTATGACGGCGCGTCATACTACTTCACCTCGGCCGAGAACCGCGAAGCTTTCGAGGCCAACCCCGAAGCATACCTGCCGCAGCACGGCGGCTTCTGCTCGTATGGTGTTTCCGTGGGCAAGAAGTTCGATGGCGATCCGGATCAGTACCTGCTGGCCGATGGCAAGCTGTACCTGTTTCTGAACGCGGCAACTCGCGCCAAGTTCCTCGAAGACGTGTCCGGCACCGCCAAGACCGCGGATGACCAGTGGGCGAATATCAAGTCGATTGCGGTCGGCGAACTGTAATCGGACTGTCGCCAAGCGCTGTCCGCGGTCTCACCTTGCCGCGGGCAGCTTTCCTTGAACAACCGCGACCGCCTTTTCCAGCGCGGCCTCGATGCTCAGGTTCGAAGTGTCCAGAATTACGGCATCGTCGGCCGGTTTCATCGGGGCCGTGCTGCGCTCGGCGTCCCGCGCGTCGCGCTCGCGGACATCGGCCAGAACCTGCGCGCGCGTTATTTCCGCACCTTTGTCTGCCAGCTCCAGATAGCGTCGCTCGGCGCGCACTTCAGGGCTGGCGGTGACGAACAACTTCACCTCGGCCTCGGGGCAGATCACCGTGCCGATGTCCCGCCCGTCCAGCACCGCGCCGCCGGCCCGCCGGGCAAAGCTGCGCTGGAAATCGACCAGAGCTGCGCGCACCTCGGGGATCACGGCCACTTTCGACGCCGCCTGCGCGATCTCGGCGGTCCGCAGGTCGCCCTGCTCCAACTCCTCGGCCGTGAGGGACCGCGCCGCCTCGACCGGGTCGGTGCCGTCCAGCGTGCGCCGGCCGACCGCGCGATACAGCAGCCCCGTATCCAGATGCGCCAGCCCGAAATGCGCAGCCACAGCCTTGGAGATCGTGCCCTTGCCCGCAGCGGCCGGGCCGTCGATGGCGACGGTAAAGCTCATGTGCGTTCGACCTTGGCGCCAAGGCCCTTCATCAGCGGCTCGAAGATCGGGAACGAGGTCGCGATGGGGCTGCCGTCATCGACCGAGACCGCCTGTTGCGCGCCCATGCCCATCACCATGAACGACATGGCGATGCGATGGTCCAGAAAGCTTTCGCAGGTGCCGCCGCCGGGAACGCCGCCGATGCCCAGCCCGTCGACCGACCACCAGTCATCGCCCTCGTCAACCGTGACGCCGTTGGCCCGCAAGCCACGCGCCATAGCGTCGATGCGGTCGCTTTCCTTGACGCGCAGTTCCTTGACGCCGCCCATCATCGTCTTACCGGTGGCGTTGGCCGCAACCACCGACAGCACCGGGTATTCGTCGATCATCGAGGCTGCGCGTTCGGGCGGAACGTCGATGCCCTTCATGTCGGGCGAATATCGCGCGCGCAGGTCGGCGACCGGCTCGCCGCCTTCTTCGCGCATATTCTCATAGGTCAGATCGGCACCCATCTCGCGCAATGTGGTGAACAGGCCGGCGCGCGTGGGGTTCAGGCCGATGCCCGGCACCAAAACGTCCGATCCCGGCGTGATCAGCGCCGCACAGACCGGGAAGGCCGCGCTGGAGGGGTCTCGCGGCACGGCGATCACCTGCGGTTTCAACTCGGGCCGTCCGGTTAGTGTGATGACCCGGCCTTCGTCGGTGTCCTCGACGGTGATTTCGGCGCCGAACCCGGCCAGCATTCGTTCGGAATGGTCACGGGTGGCTTCCTTCTCGATCACCACGGTCTTGCCGGGCGCGTTCAGGCCGGCCAGCAGAACGGCGGATTTCACCTGGGCCGAGGGCACCGGCACTTCGTACCAGACCGGCACCGGATCGGTCGCGCCGACGATGGTCATGGGCAGGCGCCCGCCCGAGCGGCCCACGGCCTGTGCCCCGAACAGGGCCAGCGGATCCGTCACCCGCGCCATCGGGCGTTTGTTCAGGCTGGCGTCGCCGGTGAAGGTCGCGCTGATCGGGCTGGTCGCCATCGCGCCCATGATCAGGCGCACGCCCGTGCCCGAGTTGCCGCAGTCGATCACATGATCCGGCTCGGCAAAACCGCCCACGCCGACGCCATGCACCGTCCATTCGCCATTCCCGTGCGAGATCACCTCGGCCCCGAAGGCGCGCATCGCCTTGGCGGTGTCCAGAACGTCTTCGCCTTCCAGCAGGCCCGAGATCCGGGTCTCGCCCACGGCCATCGCCCCAAGGATCAGAGAGCGGTGCGAAATCGACTTGTCGCCCGGCACTTCGGCTGTGCCGGTCAGCGGGCCGCAGGGATGCGAGGTCATCGGGATGGGCGTGCCGTGTCCGGACATGAGGGCTCCTTTTGCGCTATCAGTGCCCCTGCCGATTAGCGAATTGGCGCCGCAGCGTCCAGCCGCAATCACCCGTTGCGGCGGAAGGTCAGGTAGTGCGGCGTGCGGCCTTCACGCAGGGCCTTCTGCTCGTAGCGGGTAGAAATCCAGTCGTCCCACGGCTCGCGCCAATCCTCGGGGCCCTCGGCCAGCCATTCGAAACCGGCGCGGGGCACCTCCTCGAGCGTCTGGCGGACATAGTCCGGGATGTCGGTCGCCACGCGGAAAATCGCGCCGGGTTTCAGCACACGCGCCAGCGGGTCCAGATGCTCGGGCGTCACGAAGCGGCGGCGGTGGTGCCGCTTTTTGGGCCACGGATCGGGATAGAGCAGAAACGCGCGCGAGATACTGGCATCGGGCAGCACGTCGAACAGGTCGCGCACATCGCCGGGATGTACCGCCAGGTTGGTCACTTCGGCCCGGCGGATCTTGCCCAATAGCATGGCCACGCCGTTGATGAACGGCTCGGCCCCTATGATGCCGATATCGGGGTTCTGCTGCGCCTGATGCACCAGATGCTCACCACCGCCGAACCCGACCTCAAGCCATACCGGCTTGCCGCCGAACAGCGGGTCCAGGTCGATCGGGGTGCGGTCGGGGTTGCTGTCCCAATCCACCGCGCCCGGCGACAGGGCGGCCAGGTCCTCGGACAGATAGGTCTTTTGGCTGGGCTTCAGGGTCTTGCCCTTGAAGCGGCCATAGAAGTTTCTGCGGGGGCGTTCGGGTGACTGGGTGCTCATGCCGGTGCCCTTACTGCGGTGGGGTTTGCGTTGCAAGGGGAGGGCCGTGCCGGAGGGGCGACCTTCGAAACGAAAAAGGCGCGCCACATCGGACGCGCCTTGCCGTGTTTGATTTCCCGGTGCTGGCTCAGACAGCCTTTTTCAAGGCCTCAACCAGATCGGTCCGTTCCCAGCTGAAGCCGCCGTCCGCATCCGGCTCGCGCCCGAAGTGCCCATAGGCCGCCGTGCGCTGGTAGATCGGCTTGTTCAGCTGCAGGTGTTCGCGGATGCCGCGCGGGGTCAGGTCCATCACCTGTCCGACCGCCTTCTCGATCTCGGCGTCGGCAACCTGTCCGGTGCCGTGGGTGTCAGCGTAGATCGAAAGCGGCTTGGAAACGCCGATCGCATAGCTCAGCTGGATCGTGCAACGCTCGGCCATGCCGGCGGCCACGACGTTCTTCGCCAGATACCGCGCGGCATAGGCCGCCGACCGGTCGACCTTGGTCGGGTCCTTGCCCGAGAACGCCCCGCCGCCGTGCGGGGCCGCACCGCCATATGTGTCGACGATGATCTTGCGTCCGGTCAGACCAGCATCCCCGTCCGGGCCGCCGATGACGAACTTGCCGGTAGGGTTCACATGCCATTCCGTCTGGTCGCTCAGCCAGCCATCGGGCAGAGATTCGCGGATGTAGGGCTCGACGATCTGGCGAATATCGTCCGAGGTCAGCGCCTCATCCAGATGCTGGGTGGACAGCACGACCGAACTGACACCGACTGGCCGCCCGTCACGGTAGATCACCGACAGCTGCGATTTGGCATCGGGACCCAGAGCGGGCTCAGACCCGCTCTTGCGCACCTCAGCCAGACGGCGCAGGATGGCGTGTGCATATTGGATCGGAGCCGGCATCAGGGCTGGGGTTTCGGTAGTGGCATATCCAAACATGATGCCCTGGTCACCGGCGCCTTCATCCTTGTCAGCAGACGCATCGACCCCTTGGGCGATGTGCGCGGACTGTTCGTGCAGCAGGTTCGTCACCTCGACCGTTTCGTGGTGGAACTTGTCCTGCTCGTATCCGATGTCCTTTATGCAAGCGCGGGCGATCTCTTCGATCTTGCCCATGTAGTCGTGCAGTTTTTCCTGATCCGACAGACCGACCTCGCCGCCGATGACCACCCGATCAGTGGTGGCAAATGTTTCGCACGCGACACGCGCTTCGGGCTCTTCGTTCAGAAAGGCATCCAGGACCGCATCTGAAATTCGGTCGCACACCTTGTCGGGATGCCCTTCGGAAACGGATTCCGAAGTGAAAATGTAGTTCTGTCGGGACATGAAAGCGCTCCATTAAGATTTCCCCGTCACGCCAGGAAGCCGTTGTGACAGGCATTCGACGGGATACGCCCGAAGAAACAGGGGGTCAATCGATAATTATGCACTGCCAAACCGAACGTTGCGCCCAAACAGCAGCAGAAGCACCAACAATAGCCCAAGCGTCGGCCCGTCGCCGGTTCGCGCATACAGTGTCGGAGGCAATGGCGCCGGAAGGTTAGCATCCACGAAACCCGCCTGACCCAAAGGCAGGGAGGCGATTACGTTGCCATAGGGATCGACCATCGCCGAAACACCGGTATTTGCCGACCGCGCCAGCGGCAGACCCTGTTCGATGGCCCGCATCCTTGCCTGCGCCAGATGCTGGAATGGTCCTGTACGGGTCCCGAACCAGGCATCATTGGTTATCTGCAGAAGGAAATCCGGGCGTTGCGGTGCCGCCGAGACATCCTGCGGAAAGATCGCCTCGTAGCAGATCAGCGGCAGCGCCAGACCCAGCTCGCCGGCGTTCAGCATCGCCGCTCCGGGCCCGGCGCTGAAGCCACTTCCCGTGGTCGCGGCCATACCGTGTATTCCGAACCTTTCCATCAGATCGCCAAAGGGGACATACTCGCCGAAGGGCACCAGATGATGCTTGTCGTACAGGCCGGTCTGACGCCCCTGCTCGTCGAGGTAGATCATCGAGTTGTAGATGCGCGGCCCGTCTCCGCGTTGGATACCTAGGATGACGGGCGTTCCCTGAGCAGCCTCGGCAATCGCTTCCAGATAGGGACCCGCACTTCCCAGCCACGCCGGAACCGACGTCTCGGGCCACACGATCAGGTCGGGGCGCGGTTCGGCGGCAGTGAATTCAATCTGTCGAGCAAAAAACAGCGGGGCAAAAGACGGATCCCATTTCTGCTCTTGCGGCGCGTTGGGCTGGACCAGACGAACGATGTGACCGCTCTCTGCAACCCTCGGGCGGTTGCTGGCTTGAACCAGCGCCAAACCGGCAAAGATGACAACCGCCACGACGGGCCAAAGTAACGCGTTGCCGTTGCGAGGACCGGCGACGGCAGCGCCCAACGGCAGGGCAAGCAAAAAGGTCGCGGCCCCAAGGCCATATGGACCAACCCATGCCAGGAGTTGCCCGGCCGGGGCATCCACCCAAATCTGTGCCATTCCCGCCCAAGGAAACCCGGTCAGAACGTAGCCGCGTGCCATTTCAACCAGCGACAGGGTAAGGGCCAGAACGATGACCTGCCGCGGCCCCACCTCTCGGGTTCCGCGCGCGAGCCAGAAAGCGAACGCCCAGAACAGGGCCAAGCCAGCAGCCATGAACACAAGCGCAAAAGGGGCCATCCAGGCATAACGCTCAGCGTCGATCTGAAAGGGCTCGATGATCCAGCTCAGGGCATTGGCGAAGTAACCGGTTGCGAAAGCCCAGCCCACCCATGCCGCGCGAGCGCGCGTGGCACTGGCCAGAAACAACGGCGCGACGGATGCAAGCGCAATGCAGGTGATTATCCAATAGCCATACGGCGCCAAGCCAAAGGCCGCCAACGCGCCGAGTATCGCGGCCAGTACCACGCGCAGCCAATGCGGCCACCGCAAGGCAGGATTCATGCAGCCATATCCGGCAGCATCACCCGCAGGCGCTTGATGCGCCGCGGATCCGCGTCGATAACCTCGAACTCGGGGCCTTCGGGGTGCAAAACCACCTCACCGCGAGCTGGAACCCGCCCAGAAAGCATGAAGACCAGCCCGCCCAGGGTCTCGATCTCTTCCTCGTCCACATCCTCGTGGCTGGTCAGCGACCGGCCGATTTCGGCCTCGAAGTCCTCAAGCGGCGCCTTGGCCTGAACGATATAGCACCCGGGCTTTTCTTGCACCCACAGCTGATTTTCGTCGGCGTCATGCTCATCGGCGATTTCTCCGACGACCTGTTCGATCAGATCTTCGATCGTGACAAGCCCGTCGACGCCACCATATTCATCGATCACCAACGCCATGTGGCGACGCTCGGTCTGCATCTTGGTCAGCAAAACACCGATCGGCATCGAAGGCGGGACAAACAGCAACGGGCGGAGCATCGAGATCAGATCGAATTCCGCCGATCCACCGTTGAACCCATGCGTCAGGGCAAAATCCTTGAGGTGAACAAAGCCCAGCGGCGTGTCCAGCGTCCCCTCGTAGACCGGTATTCGGGACAGACCGCTATCCCGGAAGACCTGGGCCAGTTCCTCTTTGGTGATGGTCGAAGGCACGGACACGATGTCGGCGGAAGGAATTGCCACATCCTCGATCCGCATGCGCCGCAGATTGATCATGCCGCGTGGCTGAGGGGTCACGGCCTCATTCCCGTTCACGACGACTTCGGCGTCATCCTCGGCGGAAGAAAAAGCATCAAGAATACGAGAGAAAAGCCCGCTTTTCTCTTTGGTTTCATCGCTGCTCTGCGAGTGCGCGCTCTGCGCCGCTCCAGAACTGCCGTCAATATCGCCCATTTTCCTGTTCCAATAGATCGGGCACCAAGGCCCACATTACCCATTATATGGGTCATCAATACCCAATTTGCCAAGTATCTCGACCTCGGCACGTTCCATCAAAGTGGCGTCAAGGTCACGAATGTGATCATACCCCAGTAAATGCAACACTCCGTGAACCAGCAAATGGGTCACGTGGTCATCCATGGATTTCCCGGCCTCCTGAGCCTCGCGCCAGCAAGTGTCATACGAAATCGCGATGTCACCAAGCGCGATGTCACCCGTAAAATCCGGCTGGGGCACGAGCGGTGTGCCGCCGGGCTGATCCGCAGCAAGGTCCTCGGCGGGCCAGCTCAGCACATTCGTCGGCGCAGGCTTTTCACGAAATTCAGCGTTCAACTCGGCAATCCGGGCGTCGTCGCAGCCCAGAACGCTGACTTCGCACAAATCGGCATCCACACCGCAATGCGCCAGCGTCGCGGCCACGGCCTTGCGCGCCAACGGCTCAATACCCTGCCAACGCGGGTCTTCGATCGTGATTTCCAAGTTCATCTCGTGACGCTCCGAGGCCGATTTGCCCAGGTCCGACGGTTCAACCCGTTTCCCGGCCCGAGTCGGCCTCATACGCCTCGATGATCGCGGCGACAAGCGGATGGCGCACCACGTCCTTGGATGTGAAGTAGTTGAAGCTGATATTCGGGATCGTCTTCAGCAGCCGCTCGGCATCCGCAAGCCCCGAAGCCACGCCGCGCGGCAGATCCACCTGCGACCGGTCGCCGGTGATCACCATCCGGCTACCCTCGCCCAAGCGCGTCAGGAACATCTTCATCTGCATCGTCGTGGCGTTCTGGGCCTCGTCCAATACAACGAAGGCATTGGCCAGTGTCCGCCCGCGCATGAACGCCAGCGGGGCGATTTCGATCCGCTTTTCCTCGATCAGCTTGGCCAGTTGCTTGCCAGGCAGAAAGTCATTCAACGCGTCGTACAGCGGCTGCATATACGGATCGACCTTGTCTTTCATGTCTCCGGGCAGGTAACCTAGCTTTTCGCCGGCTTCGACGGCTGGGCGGCTGAGGATGATTCGATCCACATGTCCGCCGATGAACATCGACACACCCACGGCCACAGCAAGGTAGGTCTTGCCCGTTCCCGCCGGGCCGATGCCAAAGGCGAGTTCGTTGTTGAACAGCGACTGCACATAAGCCTTTTGCGCGTCAGTACGGGGTTCGACCAGCTTTTTGCGGGTCTTGATTTCGACAGTTCCACCCTTGAACATTTCAAGCTGGTCGCCATCACGCGAGCCGGTTCCGGCTTCAGAATTGCCCATCCGCAATTCGCGATCAACGTCGGCAGCTTCGACGTCGCGCCCGCCTTCCAGCCGGGTGTAGAGAGCCTGCAAAACCTCGATCGCCTGCTTCTGAAGCTCGTCTTCGCCCATGACGACCAGTTGGTTGCCGCGTCGCACGATCTGAACGGACAGTTTCCGCTCGATCTCGGCCAGATTGCGGTCGTATTCGCCGCAAAGATCAATCAACAATCGGTTGTCAGGGAATTCAACAAACGCCTCGTTCGCGGGCATTTCATCTTGCGGTGGGGTAAGGGCACCGATGGCCAATCCGTTCTCCTGTCTTGGCGTTGTCACCCCAAGCGTAGACAACAAGAGTCGGTCGGCGCAAGCCACAGATTCAAAAATCTGAGCAACTGATCGCAAATCGGTCAGGCGGAAAGGAATTCACGGCCCGGCGCAATGAAATCTCAGGCCGGAATCCGCCCTTGGGATCAGAACTTGTAGTTCAACCCGACGCGAATCCCCTGGTAGCTGGGCGTGGATTTGGTCGAGAACCCCGAGCCAAAATCGACGACCTTCGACTGGAACTGCACATATTCGAATTCGCCGGTGACGGACCAATTGTCGTTCAATTGATGCTCGGCCCCGATGCTTGCAACGAATCCGTTGCGTCGGTCATCGCTTGCGAAAGGCTGAGTGGTGCCGCCGCTGGACAGGCTGTTGGTCGTTTCAATTTCACCCTGAACGAACCCGACGGTAACGAAATACAGAACCGAACCGCTGGGGTTGGTCAGCCCGTTCTTGAACCGCAACGACAGCACATCCGATATCTCAGAACCGCCCTGAACGGTCGTGGTGCCTATCTGCGTGGTGACACTGTCATCCAGCGAAGCGAAATCGTACCCGATCTCGAACCCGTAGACGTAATCGCGCCCGCCACGCGCAGGCAGAACACCGCGCCAACCGCCCCGTATTCCGCCATAGGCACCGCTCAGGTCAAGTTTGCCGATAGGAAAGGTGCCCGCATTGGTGGCCAGCCCGAACTGGTCTGTTCCGCCTGATCCATACCCGGCGCTGAACCCCAGATAGAAGGCGCTGACGTCTTTGGAATAGCGCTCCGGCCCCAACACGACCGGATCGGAAACGGCGCCGTCCAAATCCCCCGCATGAGTGGGAATACCTGCGCTGGCGGCCAGCAATAGGCCGGCCAGAACACGGCCCACCCCTGTTTGTCGAATACCTGCCTGACGTGTCACTCGTACCCTCCATTGCGGTGCCCGGACGACCCGAAGCCCCGCCGATGTAAAGCCCGAAGGCCACCTGAAACACGGCCCCGAGAAATCTGGCTATTCTCCGACCATAGTTCCAAGCGATAAATCAAGGGTAAATTTTGGAAACAAACGCCACGAATGTTGCGTGAGCGGTGAAACGCAGCCCTGTCACAGCACCTCGCCGGCCAGTGAATTGGCGCCCGAGGCCGTGATCCGGACGTTGCGAAGATCTCCCGCCGAAAGATCGGCTCCGGAAACGTGGACAGCATGCAGATACTCGGACTTGCCAACCATCTGTCCGGCCAGACGCCCGGGTTTCTCAAACAGAACCCGGACTGTCCGACCAACCATGGCATCCTGGATCTCGCGCTGGTGCCGGGTGATCAGAGCCTGCAAGCGTTGCAGACGGTCGTCAGCTTCCTGCGGGTCGACCTGCGGACGCTCGGCCGCAGGCGTGCCCGGCCGGGTCGAATACTTGAACGAATACGCATAGCCATAACGGACCTGCTCGACCAGATCCAACGTGGCCTGGAAATCCTCTTCGGTTTCTTCGGGGAAGCCCACGATGAAATCGCCCGACATCAGGATATCGGGGCGCGCTTCGCGGATCCGCTCGATCAGACGCAGATAGCTTTCGGCCGTGTGGCTGCGGTTCATCCGCTTGAGGATCTTGTCCGAGCCGGACTGTACCGGCAGGTGCAGATAGGGCATCAGTTTTTCGCAGGTGCCGTGCGCCTCGATCAGGTCGTCGGTCATGTCGTTGGGATGCGAGGTTGTGAACCGGATGCGCTCCAGCCCGTCGATCTTGTCCAATTCCCAGATCAGCCCGGCCAAAGTCATGTCGCCATCGGGGCCGGCCCCGTGATAGGCGTTGACGTTCTGGCCCAGCAGCGTGATCTCACGCACGCCGCGCTCGACCAGGTCCTGCGCCTCGCGCAGGATGCGGTCGGCGGGGCGGCTGACCTCGGCCCCGCGAGTATAGGGCACGACGCAGAAGGCACAGAACTTGTCACAACCTTCCTGCACGGTCAGAAACGCCGTCGGGCCGCGTTTGGCCTTGGGACGGTTCTTGAGTTTCTCGAACTTGTCCTCTTCGGGGAAATCGGTATCCAACGCCTTTTCGCCCGCACGCGCCTTGGCCTCCAACTCGGGCAGGCGGTGGTAGCTTTGCGGGCCGACGACCAGATCGACCAGCGGCTGCCGACGCATGATCTCTTCGCCCTCGGCCTGCGCCACACAACCGGCCACGCCGATCTTCAGATCGGGCTTTTCGGCCTTCAACCCCTTGAACCGGCCCAGTTCGGAATACACCTTCTCGGCCGCCTTTTCGCGGATGTGGCAGGTGTTCAGCAGGATCATGTCCGCATCTTCGGGCGACTGCGTTTCCACATAGCCCTGCCCGCCCAACGCCTCGGACATGCGTTCGCTGTCATAGACGTTCATCTGACAGCCATAGGTCTTGATATACAGCTTTTTCGGTTCGGACATGGGCTGGGCCTTTTGCGTTCGCTGGATCGGCGTCGTCTATACGCATCGAACGCCGCTTGCAATGCTGGCGCAATTACCCGAATTTGACGGGTATTTCCAGCAAGGCAGGCTACAAGCGGGCAATGAAATACGAATCCCTCGACCACTTTCTGAAATCGGGCCGGGCCGCGTTGACCAAGGGGCCGGTCGCATTGGTTTTTGCCGAAGACGATGTCGAGCTTGATGGGACCTTGCGCCATCACTTGGACTTGGGGTTCAAATCCGTGATCGTATTTGCACCGGCCCAGTTTTCGATCCTGCCTGAAATCTTGGACCGGGTGCACCGGGTCACGATGCGCTGCTCGCCCAGAAACGTGGTGTTCGACACCATAAATCGCGTCATTCAGGCGGCGCCAAACATCTGGCTGTACTACTGCTACAACTCGGAATACCTGTTCTTTCCGTTCTGTGAAACGCGCACGGTCGCAGAGATGCTGGCCTTTCACGCCGAGGAGCGGCGCGACGCGATGCTCTGCCACGTGATCGACATCTACGCCGACGACCTGTCCGCCTATCCCAACGGCGTGGCCCCGGATCATGCGATGCTGGACAGCACTGGATATTATGCTCATTCCCGGCACGACCGATCGGGACAACCGCTGGAGCGTCAATTGGATATGTCGGGTGGCCTGCGTTGGCGGTTCGAGGATCACATCCCGTATGAACGGCGCCGGATCGACCGGATCGCGCTGTTCAAAAGCTGCAAGGGTCTGACCCTCCAACCCGATCACACCTTTAACGAACCCGAGTACAACACCTATGCCTGTCCCTGGCATCACAACCTGACGGCCGCAATCTGTTCGTTCCGCGCCGCCAAAGCGCTGAAAAGCAACGCGGGATCGACCTTTGATATTCCCAGTTTCCGCTGCCCGTCCTCGGTTCCTTTCCAATGGAACTCGCACCAGTTGCTGGACCTTGGCCTGATGGAACCTGGCCAGTGGTTCTGAGCGGGCCGGAACGGCTCAGCGATTGAGCAGAACCGGGAACCAGTCCTCGCGCAACCGTTGTCCAGCCCGCATGTCATGCCCCGGAAACGGCGGCGACGTCCGGCCCGGACGCTCGACATACCGGGCGTCATCCCCGACCAGCCGCAGCGAGAAGGCGCGGCGCCGGCTGTTCGACTGGTTTCCTCGGGCACCATGCAGGGTTCGAAAGTTGAAGGCGACCGCATCGCCGGGTTCCATGTCGAACTCAACGATCCGCATCCCTTCGGCCTCGGGGTCTGGTACCGCGATGTACTGGCCCTCGTCAGGAAAGAAACCCTCCTCCGAAACCCAGCGCGTCGGCAACACTTCCTTTTCCCACAGGTGAGACCCCGCCACGCACCGCAGAGTCGCCTGCGTCACCGGGTCGAGCGGCGACCAGAAGCTTATCGTCTGACGCCCTTCCACAAAGTAATAGGGCCCATCCTGATGCCACGGCGTGGCCATCGAGGTGCCGGGCTCCTTTACCAGAACGTGGTCATGGAAAATCTGGACCGAACGGGACTCCATCAGGTCGGCAGCGACCTCGGCAACCGGAGAGGCTTGAATGACCTGCCGAAACTCGGGGATGCGAGACCAGTTGCAGTAGTCGTCAAAGAAACGGCCGGTTTCGCCTTCTTTCTTGTTTTCCGACGCATATGGCCCGGGATCAGCCATGTTGCGAGCCACCCCTTCTCGCAAGGCATCGACGTGATCGGCGAACAGGCCCTTGACCAGAACAACCCCGTCATTGCGATAGGTTTCGATCATCTCCGGTGAAACAAGAGGGTGTGGCATTTCGGTCTCCGTCATTTGCTGAGGCCGATTTGCACATGTCCGGCACCCCTGTTCAAATCATATCTTTCAAAATAAGCATTAACTCCATGTTATATATCACCTTGCGCCAATACGAATATGTTTGCGCCATTGGGCGACACGGAAGCCTGTCCGCCGCGGCACAGCACCTGAACGTTTCGCAACCTGCGCTTTCAAACGCGCTGACCCGGGTCGAAGAACACCTGGGCCATCCGCTGTTCTCGCGCCGACGCGGCGCGGCAATGTCGCTGACGCCTCAGGGGCGCAAGTTCATCGACAAGGCCGAAGCCTTGCTGACGAGCGCTGCCCGGATCGAAGAGGCGAAAGCCCTGGTTACCGGAACAAGCCGTTTGAAGTTGGGTTGTTTTGTAGATCTTGCACCGTTCCTGCTGGCGCGGGCAATGCAAACGATCAGGGACACCCTTCCCGATATCGTTCTGACCAACGGTGTTGACACTTTCGAAGGCTTGATCAGCGGATTGACCGACGGCCGTTTCGATCTGGCGCTCACCTATGATCTGGGCCTCGATGCCGGTTTCTCACGCCACAAGCTGCTGGACAGTACGCCAAACGCGCTGGTCAGTCCCGCGCACCCTTTGGCCGGGCAAGGCAGCGTTTCACTTGCCGAGCTTGAGCAATACCCGCTCATACTGTCCAAAGAAGGTCTGTCAGCGCAGCATGTCCTGGGCTTGTTCCGGCGTCATGGGCTGCACCCCAGCGTGTCCTACCGCGCGGAATCGCTCGAGATCCAACGCAGTCTTGCGGCCCATGGTGAAGGGGTGGGCATCAGCTATGCCAGTCCGCAAAACGGCCTCAGCTATGATCGGATGCCGCTGCTGAGCCTGCCGATCAGCGACCCCGATGCAACCGAGGCCGTGATTCTGGCTCGTCACGGCACCGGCCCTGCGGACACGACAGTCGCCGCTGCTGAACAGGCTCTGGTTAGGTCGCTTGGGAAACTGTGATCAGCGCTTTTTGCGCAGCCGGATGACAACGTCCACCGACGCGATCTCGACCCCGGCCGGTGCTTCGGGCAGACGCTGGATAACCAGTTGGTCGGACGGCGCATCGCTCAGGCGGCCCTCGTCCTCCCAGAAGAAATGCGGGTGGTCATGGGTGTTGGTGTCGAAATAGCTTTTTGAGCCGTCCACGGTGATTTCCTGCAGAACGCCGGCATCGCAGAAGGCGCGCAGGGTATTGTAGACCGTTGCAAGGGAAACGGCATCGCCCTTGTTCTTGGCCGACTCGAACAGGCTTTCGGCGGTGACATGTCGGTGGCGGCCATCGCCCACCAGCAATTCGGCCAAGGCCACACGCTGGCGCGTCGGGCGCAGCCCGGCGTCAACCAACCAGTTCGTAGCGATGTCCCGGCTTTGAGCTGTCATGAAACCATTACCCAATTTCCCCTGCCCCAATATATAAGTGCCGACCACCACCAATTTCAAATGAAATTCATTCGCAACCAGCGGCTCCGGCGGGCCGGATGTGTTCGGGTGGTCTTGCAGGACCTTGCAAACGGGTGATAGACGAGGCCAGATTGAATAAACAGACCCCTGGCAGGAGACGCGGCAGAATGGCCCAATTCCCAAGCAGCTTTGACAAGGACGACCTGCTGAAATGCGCCCGCGGCGAACTCTTCGGCCCCGGAAATGCTCAGCTTCCGGCTCCCCCGATGCTGATGATGGACCGCATCACCGACATTTCAGGCGACGGCGGCGCGCACGGCAAGGGGCATGTCGTGGCCGAATTCGACATCACACCGGACCTTTGGTTCTTCGATTGCCACTTTCCCGGAAACCCGATCATGCCGGGTTGTCTGGGTCTTGACGGACTGTGGCAGCTGACCGGTTTCAACCTCGGCTGGCGTGGCTGGCAGGGTCGCGGCTATGCGCTGGGTGTGGGCGAAGTGAAACTGACAGGCATGGTGCGCCCTGACCGCAAGATGTTGACCTACTACGTGGACTTCACCAAGGCAGTCCAGACCCGCCGCCTGACCATGGGTGTGGCGGATGGCCGGGTCGAAGCGGATGGCGAAGTCATCTATCAGGTCAAGGACATGAAGGTTGCATTGTCCGAAAGCTGACCCCAGCTGATTGACAGTCAACAGGGAATGGAACACAGGAGAACGCAAATGCGTCGCGTCGTCGTCACCGGTTTGGGGGTTGTCTCTTCCATCGGGAACAATGCCGAAGAGGTTCTGGCCTCGCTCAAGGCGGGTAAGTCCGGCATCGAGGCCAGCGAGCAGATGGTCGAGCACGGCTTCCGCAGTCAGGTTGCAGGGACGCTCAAGATCGATGTGTCGGAACAGGTCGACAAGCGCACTTTGCGGTTCATGGGGCCAGGTGCCGCGTATGCCCATATCGCAATGAGCCAGGCAATCGCTGACGCGGGTCTGAGCGAAGATCAGGTCGTCAATCCGCGTACCGGCCTTGTTGCCGGGTCCGGCGGACCGTCCACCAGCGCCATGCTGACGGCGCACCAGACCGTTCTGAAAACCGGCGCAACCAAGCGCATCGGACCGTTTGCCGTTCCGAAATGCATGTGCTCGACGATCTCGGCCAACCTGGCCACCGCCTTCAAGATCAAGGGCATCAACTACTCGATCACCTCGGCCTGTTCGACGTCGTTGCATTGCATCGGAAACGCGGCCGAGCAGATCATGCTGGGCAAACAGGACGTGATGTTCGCCGGTGGCGGCGAAGAACTGGACTGGACCCTGTCCTGCCTGTTCGATGCGATGGGCGCGATGTCCTCGAAATACAACGACACGCCCGAAAAAGCCTCGCGCGCGTTCGATCAGAACCGCGACGGATTCGTGATCTCGGGCGGCGGTGGCATCGTCGTTCTGGAAGAGCTGGAACATGCTCTGGCCCGGGGCGCGAAGATCTATGCCGAGGTGACGGGATATGCCGCAACCTCGGACGGGCACGACATGGTCGCGCCCTCGGGAGAAGGTGGAGAGCGCGCGATGCGCCTCGCCTTGTCCACCCTGCCGGAAGGCCGCAAGGTCGGCTACATTAACGCCCACGGGACCTCGACACCGGTCGGAGATGTAGGCGAAGTCGAAGCCGTCCGCCGGATTTTCGGCGAGGGCAATGTGCCGCCGATCTCCTCGACCAAGTCGATGACCGGCCACGCTCAAGGTGCTGCCGGCGCGCTCGAGGCGATTTTCTGCCTCTTGATGCTGCAGCATGATTTCATTGCGCCGTCGATCAATGTCGACACGCTGGCCGAAGGCATCCAGCCCGGCGAAATCGCAACTGAGGTTGTTGAAAACGCAGGTTTGGACAGTGTCATGACCAATAGCTTCGGCTTTGGTGGCACCAACGGTTCCATGATTCTGTCCAAGTATAACGGGTGATTATGATGTCGGATTCTATGAAGGGTAAGCGCGGTCTGATCATGGGCGTCGCCAATGATCGGTCGATCGCCTGGGGCATTGCCAAGGCCATGCACGAGGCAGGCGCTGAACTGGCATTCACCTACCAGGGCGAGGCTTTCGGAAAACGGCTGGAACCGCTTGCACAGAGCTTGGGCAGCGACTTCATGGTCGATGCGGACGTGACCGATGACGCATCGCTGGACCGGGCCTTCGACGAACTGGCCGCCCGTTGGCCAACGATTGATTTCCTCGTCCACGCCATCGCCTACTCGGACAAGACCGAGCTGACCGGGCGGTTTCTGAACACCACGCGGGCGAATTTCAAGCACTCGCTGGATGTCTCAGCCTATTCATTCATCGAAGTGGCCCGTCGCGCCTATCCGATGATGAAGGAAAACGGCGGGACGCTGCTCACGCTGACCTATCAGGGTTCGAACAAGGTCGTGCCGAACTACAATGTCATGGGTGTTGCAAAGGCTGCTCTGGAATCGGCGACGCGCTATCTTGCGAATGATCTGGGCCCCGACGGGATCCGGGTCAACGCCATCTCGCCCGGACC
This sequence comes from Ruegeria sp. BHSA162, assembly GCF_059613385.1. Lineage (NCBI taxonomy): Bacteria > Pseudomonadati > Pseudomonadota > Alphaproteobacteria > Rhodobacterales > Roseobacteraceae > Ruegeria > Ruegeria sp. BHSA162. The sequence continues at coordinate 7,207 of NZ_JBXWSK010000007.1, read as the reverse complement.
TATGAAAACCCTGGCCGGCGCGGCCATCGGGGGGGCTCGCAAGACCTACAAGTTCTGCGACCAGAACGCCCCGCTGCGATCGAATGCTACGCTCGAAGCGGTTGGCGGAACGGCCGTTTACCTTGCGTCGGACGCAGGGGCCTGCACCACCGGTGAAATCATTCGCGTAGACGGCGGTTTCCACATCTTGGGAATGCCTCAGCCCGACTTCATGTGACGCGATCTTTCCCTGTCGTTGCCAAGATTTTACCAAACTTCCGCGGCAGGGATATCACATGAGCAAACTAGACCGGATAATCGCGACCAATTCGCGTGCATCTCACTCTCGTCGCAAGACCGGAGTGCTCAGCAGCCGCGCGCGTACGCTGCTGCTGACCCTGACGACATTGTTGGTATTGTGGATCTTCTATACCCAACCGCAGCTTCGTGAGGCGGTTGGGTCATTGTTGGGCGGCTGAACGCGCGCTGATCAGTTGATCGAAACGACCTCGATGTCGAAGATCAGATCCTGGCCCGCCAGCGGGTGGTTTGCGTCCAGGGTCACCGTTTCTTCGTTGGCGTCCACCACGGTCACAGGCAGCGCCTGACCATCAGGGGTCTGCATCTGCAGCTGGGTGCCGGGGTCCAGCGGGATGTCGTCCGGGATGCCTTCGCGCGGGACGTCCTGGCGCATAGCGGGATTGATCGGCCCATAGGCGTCCTGACAATCCACTTCGACCCGCTTCTTCTCGCCGATTTCCATACCCGGCAGAGCGGCGTCCAGACCGGGAATGATCTGGCCGGACCCCACGGCGAACTCAAGTGGATCGCGTCCTTCCGAGCTGTCGAAAACGTTGCCGTCCCGCAAAGTTCCAGTGTAGTGAATGCGAACTGTGTCGCCTTGTTTGATTGCGGTCATGACTGTCTCCGACCTGAGTTTGGAATGAGCGGTCCAACCTAGAGACTGACCCGGCAATGTAAACCCTTTTACGCTTTAACCCGCGCATGGCCTGTGCCAACCTGCCCCGGAAGATGGGGAGAGGCAGATGGCGATCACAACCTGCGTTTTCGATGCGTACGGAACCCTTTTCGACGTGGCCGCAGCCGCACGTCAGGCGGCCGCCGAACCGGGCCAGGATGCGCTGCGTGACAAGTGGCCTGAACTGGCCAACCACTGGCGGTTGAAGCAGCTGCAATACACGTGGCTGCGTGCTGTGGCGGACGCACATGCCGATTTCTGGGACGTAACGCAGGATGGCCTGGACTGGGCGCTCGAGGCGACAGGCTTGCAGAGGGACCCAGCGCTGCGGCAGAGACTGCTGGACCTGTATTGGGAACTGCAGGCCTATCCCGAGGTTCCCGCCATGCTGAAGGCGCTCAAGGATGGCGGGATGCAGACCGCGATCTTGTCCAACGGATCGCCGCCCATGCTGGAAGGCGCGGTCAGATCTGCGGGTATCGGCGGCGTATTGGACGACATTCTGTCAGTCGAAAGCGTCGGCGTCTTCAAACCGCATGCACGGGTCTATGATCTTGTGTGCGACCGTTTCGGGTGCGAACGATCGAACGTTCTGTTCGTCAGCTCGAATGGTTGGGACGCCGCCGGAGCCAGCGGGTACGGGTTCGTTACAGCCTGGGTCAACCGCGCCGGCGAGCCGATGGACCGATTGCCGTGGACCCCGGCGCATGTCCTGTCCGACCTGACCTCGATCCCGGAACTGGCGGGCGTTTGATGCCGCAATTCACGACGTCTGACGGTCTGCGCCTGACCTACGAAGAAACAGGCAGCGGCAAGCCGCTGCTGTGCCTTGCCGGCCTGACCAGAAACAGCCGGGATTTTTCCTTCTTCGCGCCGCACGCCAACGGACTGCGTGTCATTACGATGGACTATCGGGGGCGCGGCGACTCGGATTTTGATCCGGATTATCGCAACTATTCCGTTCCGCGCGAGGCACAGGACGTGATCGAGTTGCTGGATCACCTCAAGCTAGATCGGGTCAGCATCCTTGGCACCTCGCGTGGCGGGTTGATTGCCATGACCCTCGCCGCAATTTGCCCCGAACGTCTGAGTGCCGTCATTCTGAATGATGTGGGCCCCGAAATCGAACCGTCGGCCATCGGGCGCATTATGGATTATGTCGGCAAGGCTCCTGCCGCAACAACGCTGGAACAGGCCGCTTTTGCGCTGAAACAGGCAATGGACCCGCAGTTTCCGGGCGTATCGATTGAAACCTGGAGAAAGCAGGCCGCATTCCAATACGAAGAAACCGGCACCGGCCTTCGGTTGCGCTATGACCCCGCATTGAGAACCGCGTTGAAAGAACAGATTGCAGCGGGCCCGCCCGCTGATTTGTGGCCATTGTTCGAAGCCCTGAACCCGCTTCCCACCGGAGTGATCCGTGGAGCGAACTCGGACTTGCTGAGCGCCGAGACCCTTACAGAGATGCACCGGCGTCACGCGGGGCTGATTTCGGCTGAAGTGCCCGACCGGGGCCATGTCCCATTTCTGGACGAACCGCAGTCCATTACCGTCATTCGCAAAGTACTGGATTTGATATGAGCACAATTGACCTGATCGAAGCCGCTGCCGTGCGCCTGCAAGGGCACGCGCGCGAAACCCCGATCCTCACATCGCCGTTTCTGGACGACCTTGCCGGGCGGAGCGTTCTGGTCAAGCCCGAGTGTCTTCAACACACTGGAAGCTTCAAGTTTCGCGGCGCGTGGTCTGCGATTTCCGCCCTGGATTCCGAGGCTCGCAAACGCGGGGTGATCGCGTATTCATCAGGCAACCATGCGCAGGGCGTGGCGCATGCCGCTACGCTTCATGGTGTTCAGTCCGTCATCATCATGCCATCCGACGCACCGGCTCTGAAAATCAAAAACACTCGCGCGTTGGGCGCCGAGGTCATCCTATATGATCGCGCCAATGAAAGCCGCGAAGAGATCGGCGAGGCGTTGTCCCGGGAGCGCGGTCTTACGTTGATCCGCCCGTATGACGAACCGCAGGTGATCGCCGGTCAGGGCACCGTCGGCCTCGAGGTGGCGCGGCAGGCGCGCGATCTCGGTGTGACCGACGCCGATGTTCTGGTATGCTGTGGTGGCGGTGGACTGACCTCAGGCGTGGCACTTGCCCTGGAAAAACATGCGCCGGGTCTCAGGGCGCGCCCCTGCGAACCCGAAGGATTCGACGATGTCAAAAGATCCCTGGCCTCGGGGTCCGTTCAGACCAACAACGCAGCCGCAGGCAATATCTGCGACGCGATCCTGACACCGCGGCCCGGTGATATTACCTTTCCGATCCTCCGTCGCCTCTGCGGACCGGGATTGGCGGTATCGGAAGACGAGGCTCTCCGCGCCATGGCCTTGGCGTTCCTGCGCCTCAAGGTCGTTCTGGAACCGGGCGGGGCAGTCTCGTTGGCGTCGGCGTTGTTCCGCAAGAACGAGATCCAGGGCGACGCCGTTATCGTCGTGGCATCGGGCGGGAATGTCGATCCGCAGGTCTTTGCCCGCGCGTTGGAATTCCTTACCTGACAACGGGTTAGGACAGATGCAATAAATCGCGGCGTAAACTGTCGGAATGATCGCAGCAGAAAAGGCTGACCAGATGCACATCGCTGATTTCGGAGATGTTCAGATTCACTATCGCCTGGACGGTGACCCGGATGGTCCACCTTTGGTTTTTGCCAATTCGTTGGGCACCGACATGCGCTTGTGGGACCCCGTGCTACCTCTGCTTCCCAAAGGTCTGCGCATCATCCGCTATGACAAACGGGGGCACGGCCTGTCTTCGCAACCGGATGGTCCCTATTCGATGGGAAGTCTGGTGCGCGATGCCGAGCGGCTTCTGGACTTTCTCGAGGTGCGGGATTGCGTCTTCGTCGGCCTGTCGATCGGCGGAATGATCGCGCAGGGACTGGCCGTCAAGCGGATGGATCAGATCCGGGCGATGGTCCTGTCAAACACGGCCGCCAAAATCGGGACGCCCTCTATGTGGGCCGATCGGATGGCCGCCGTTCGTGCAGGTGGGATCGAGGCGCTGGCCGACGCAACCATGGAGCGCTGGTTTTCGAAAGCATTTCGGGATACCCCCGATGTCGAGCTATGGCGCAATATGATGGTACGCCAACCGGTGCAGGGGTATCTGGGCTGCTGTTCCGCCATCTCCGGCACGGATTTCTATACGCCAACCAGCGGGCTCAGACTGCCGACGCTGGGAATTGCGGGCTCGGAAGATGGCTCGACCCCTCCCGATCTGGTGCGCGAAACCGTCGACCTGATCCCCGGCTCCCGGTTCGAGCTGATCCGCAAGGCCGGGCACCTGCCCTGCGTCGAGCGGCCCGAGGTCTACGCCGAGCTGCTGAACGCTTTTCTGCGAGAAACCGGACATATCTGAAGGAGGTCACGGTGGCGGAATTTCTTCTTGTTCACGGGTCTTGCCACGGCGCATGGTGCTGGCGCGATCTGATACCGGAACTTGAGAATCTGGGGCATTCGGTCCGTGCGATCGACCTGCCCAGCCATGGATCGGACCCGACCCCAGTATCCGAGGTTACGCTCGAGACTTGTCGAGATGCGGTTTTGAATGCCACGACCCCGCAAACGATTCTTGTCGGCCATTCCTGGGGCGGCTACCCGATCAGTGCGGCCGCCGAATTCGCCCCAGACCGGATGCGGGCCCTGATCTATGTCTGCGCCTACGTGCCGGTCCCCGGGCTGTCGATGATAGAAATGCGCCGGCGTGCACCACGACAGCTGATTGGCGATGCGGTCGAGAAATCGGCAGACGGACTGTCCTACAGCGTGTTGCCGGACCGGGTGCAATCCCTCTTCTACCACGACTGTCCGGCCGACGTTGTCACCTATGCCCTGGCCCGCCTGTGCCCGCAGGCGATCCGCCCGCAGGACACGCCGTTGGACCTGAGCGAGCGTTTTGACGGAATTCCCAAGGCCTATATCCGCACTATGGATGACCGGACAATTCCGACTGAATACCAGGAAGAGATGAGCCATTGCGCGCCGCCCGAACTGCGCCTGACGATCGACAGTTCCCATTCTCCATTCTTCTCGCATCCCGCGGATCTGGCCCGCCAATTGGACGCAATCGCTACCCGCGTCTGAGATCCGGCCGGGTCAAAGCTGACGTACCGTCAGTCGAGATTTTCGCCTCGATCACAAAAGACCGGGTTACAACACGACAGGCGGGCGACTAAGGTCCTGCAAAATAAGTCATTCGTGCGGTTTCATGCGTCTTCCTTTTCTGTTCGTCCTCGGCACTGTCATGATCGATGCCATGGGCATCGGACTGGTCATGCCGATCATGCCTCAGCTGATCGTCGAGGTTCAGGGCGGCTCTCTGGCATCGGCAGCCATCTGGGGCGGGATCCTCAGCACGGCCTTTGCTGCGATGCAATTCCTGTTCGGTCCGGTGCTGGGCAACCTGTCGGATGCTTACGGACGCCGCGCGGTCTTGCTGGTTTCCCTGTTTGTCATGAGCTTGGACTACGTGGTCATGGCCATGGCCGGCAGCATCTGGCTGCTGCTGATCGGCCGCATCGTGGGTGGCATCACCGCGGCCACCCACTCAACCGCAGCGGCCTTTATGGCGGACGTTTCGAAACCTCATGAAAAGGCCGCCAATTTCGGTCTCATCGGAGCAGCTTTTGGTGTGGGTTTCGTCCTCGGCCCTTTGATGGGCGGATTGCTGAGCGAATACGGAACCCGCGCCCCGTTCTGGGCGGCTGCCGGGTTGTCATTTGCGAACTTCCTGCTGGGCCTCGCCGTCATGCCTGAGACGGTCACGGACAAAAACCGCCGCGGATTCCGCTGGCACCGCGCGCGTCCTGACAGCGCATTACGTGCCATCGCCGCCCTGCCCGGCATCCGACCGTTGCTATGGGTATACTTTTTGTACTCGGTATCGATCTACGTCTATCCCGCCATCTGGTCATACTTCACGACCGAGCGTTTCGGTTGGTCACCGCAGATGATCGGGTTGTCACTCGCGGTCTACGGATTGGGCATGGCGGCAGTTCAGGGCGGCTTGATCCGCCCCGCTACCCGCCACTTGGGAGAGCGGACCACGATCGTTTGGGGCATGATCTTCGAGATCGTCAGCTTTCTGGCCCTGGGTTTTCTCACAAACGGCACAATTGCGTTGATGCTGATTCCGATCACCGCACTGGGCGCCGTCGTGACGCCGGCCCTTCAGGCACAGATGTCACGTGCAACCCCGGATTCGCAGCAGGGAGAGCTTCAGGGGGTTCTGGCCGCGCTCCACGCGCTGTCGATGGTGATCTCCCCGTTGGTGATGACCACCGTTTTCGCCCAATTCGCGCGCGTTGATGCAGCATTCTACCTTCCAGGGGCCCCGTTCCTGTTGGCATTGCTGCTGATGCTGGCCGGATTCGTCCTGTTTCTGCGCGCACATCCCAGCGAAACGTAACAACGACACGGGAATGACGGTTTCAGCCTTGCGGACCGCAGATTCCCGCGTCACCGTGGCCCAAACCAAACGAGGGATCCATGCAGACCATCAAAGCCGCCGTATGCCGCGCCTTCAACGAACCGCTTGTCATCGAAGACATCCAGATCGCGCCGCCCGGCATGGGCGAGGTCGAAGTCACGTTGGATGCGGTGGCGATCTGCCATTCTGACATCACCTATGCCAGCGGCGCTTGGGGCGGGTTTCTGCCCGCCGTCTACGGGCACGAGGCCGCCGGTGTGATCTCGGCCGTCGGAGAAGCCAGCGGAGGATTCAAGGTTGGCGATGCGGTCGTGGTGACCCTGATCCGCGCCTGCGGGTCCTGCCCGTCCTGCGCCAGCGGCAAGCCGGTGATCTGCGAAACACCCTATGACACCGTCAAGGGCCCGCTGCGCACTGCGGATGGCGGGCCGCTGGAACAGGCGATGGCCTGTGGCGCCTTTGCCGAAAAGGTCGTGGTCAGCCACCGCCAGATCGTCAAGATACCCGACGCGATGCCCAAGGACGTGGCCAGCCTGCTGTCCTGCGGGGTGATCACCGGCGTGGGGGCGGCGGTCAACGCCGCGCAGTTGCGCCCGGGTCAGGATGTCGTGGTCATCGGCGCGGGCGGTGTGGGCCTGAACGCCATCCAGGGCGCGCGGCTGGCAGGGGCCCGGAGGATCGTGGCCGTCGACATGACCGAGGAAAAGCTGGAAATCGCCAAGGAATTCGGCGCCACGCATGGGGTTCTGGCCACGCTGAAAGAAC